>JAPWUY010000071.1 GCA_028275295.1 Thermodesulfobacteriota bacterium
GGCTACAGCCGAAGCCATCGGAATAGACATGGCAGTTCTTTACTGGATGAGCCCGAAGGAGAACATTTTCAAGCCTTTCCATTCGAGTTTCGGAGAGAGATTCGTTGTCTCAAGTGACGGTTTTGCCGTGGGAGAGGGTATTGTAGGAGATTGCGCAGCCCAAAGGAAGATGATCGAGATACAGGGAGAGTCCCTGGTGGAAGCCCACGGCTTTGCGGGATATGCAGCCTCGATCCTTGTTCCATGCCGAGGTGGGAGGGGTGTATTGGCACTTCTCCACGGCCTTCCCAAGGAGCTATCGGATGGAGAGAAAAGCTTCCTCAAGATAGCAGCTCACTGTATGGGCGAGAGATTGGAAAGAGAGGAGCTCCAAGAGAGTCTGAGTCTCAGGACGAAGGAGATAGAAGCTGCAAGCGAGATAAGCAGAGCAGTGGGCAGCACTTCAGAGCTAGAGAGCCTCATGGACCTGACTTTGGAGATAGCCCTCAAGGTGATGGGAGCAAGGGCTGGGATTCTGAGAATACTGGATGAGGACACCCAAGTATACAAGATCACTTCCATGACGGGTGGGAGGACCATACTTCACAAGGAGGAGTTCAGATCTGGAACGGAAAGTGCCTGCCCTGTAGTGAGAACTGGCAAGCCCCACAGAATGACCTCAGGTAACGGAACCACAGTTTGCTTTTCCCAAGACCTAGCAGGTGAGGTGAGCACTTGCGCTTGTGTCCCCGTTACAGTCGGGGGAAAGATCCTGGGAGTGCTCAGCCTTTACGATAGGAGCTCGAGACCTTCGGGCCCCGCCGAGCCCTTCTCAGAAAGCGATGTGAGCCTCCTTGAGACAATGGCAGGCCTCATCGGGGGGGCCATATCCAGGGCAATTCATCATAGCAAGATAGAGAGTCTCCTCTCTCATCAGGAATCCATCTTGAAGGAACTCTCCGTCCTCTATTCCAGCAGTTCGGCCATGATGAAGGCCATAGAGCTTGAGAAACTTCTGAGGGTGATCCTCATAGCCCTGACTCTGGGAGACGGCCTGGGGTTCAACAGAGCGATGCTCTTCTTGGTGAACGAGGCTGAAGGGGTCCTGGAGGGAAAGATCGGTGTCGGGCCCTCGAGCCCTGATGAGGCAGGTAAGATATGGGCGGAGCTCAGCAGGTCCGACTGGAGCCTCGGACAGTGGCTGGACTGGGCGTTGAGCCACGATTGGAGCGGTCATGATGCGGGCCTTATACACAAGGTAGCGAGTTCCGTGAGGGTTCCCTTGGATGATCAGGAGTGTGTCTTGGTGAGGGCCCTGAGGGCGAGGGGAGCGTTCACATTGGACCCAAGGCAAAACCTCAAGGGAATGGAGCTCCTTCGACCCTTGGAAATCGGAAGCGAATGTGCCTTGGCTCCCATTGTGGCGAGGGGCGAGGCCCTCGGGGTCATTCTCGTGGACAATCTTTACTCTGGGAAACCCATAAGGGAGAGGGAGCTCAGATTCTTGGGGACGTTTGCGTCCTTGGCCGGTCTTGCTATACAGAACGCGATCTTCTTGGAGGATCTCAGGAAGGCCCACAGGGAGCTTCAGGCAATGCAACAGAGACTGGTCCATTCAGAGAAGCTCGCTGCCATAGGAGAGTTCGCGGCGACCATGGCTCACGAGATAAGGAATCCCCTTGTGGCCATAGGAGGATATGCTAGGCTCCTTCAAAAGAAGCACAAGGACCAATATTCCAGGATCATTTGCGAGGAAGTGGAGAGACTCGAGAGCATTTTGAGAAGGGTCTTGGATTTCTCGAGAGACGCAAGCGGGGAGAGGACAAACGCCGATATACGGGAATTGATGGAGGAGTGTTACCGAACCTTGAGGCCTCAGATAGACGAACAGAGAATGAAGGTCAGGAAAGAGTGGACTGGGGGCCTACCAGAGGTAGTATGTGACAGGGACCAGATGAAGCAGGTTTTCTTGAACCTGATGCACAATGCCCTGGAGGCCATGGGGGGAAGGGGCACTCTGAGCTTGAGAACATATCTCTCTTCCGAGGAAGATGGCTTGTGGATAGTGGGGGAAGTCTCCGACACAGGGGGCGGGATACCGCCCGATGTCCTGCCCAATGTGTTCAATCCATTTTTCACCACAAAGGAAAAGGGAACGGGTTTAGGTTTGGCAATCACACGCAGGATTGTGGAAATACATGGCGGGAAGATAGAGATAGACAACAGGCCTGGAATCGGCACCACATTCCGAGTCAAGCTCCCTCCCTCAGCCCAGTGATGAGTTCGTCTTTGAGGAAGTGGTGGGCCCTAAAGATGGAAGTTGCCCCATGGGTATGGGATCCCCTCATCTGTTTTTTATGGGAGATGGGTTCCTGCGGACTGGAAATCAAAGGAGAGGGGGGATTTCAAGAGGTCATCGCTTATTGGCCCGAGGGAGCCGATCCAGTGGCCATCATGAGGGAGCTGGAGTCCTGGAAAGGAGGTTGGGGAGACCACGGTTCCCTTCCTCCCATCCTTGACCTCAAGTTGGAATCCTTGGATGAAGGCCGGTGGATCAGGACTCCCAGGGGAACCTTCGAGCCCATCCAAGTTACAAGACACGTGGTCGTCTCTCCTCCTTGGAAGAGGATCAAGAGCCGCTCTGGGGTGGAAGTGCTCAGGATAAAACCGGGGCAGGCCTTCGGAACTGGGATTCACGAGACCACAAGACTCTGCCTTCACTGGCTAGATCGCCTCCTCAAGGGAAAAAAGCTCCATCTGGAAGAGGCCCTCGATTTGGGGACTGGCACAGGGATCCTGGCCATTGCCATGGCCAAGTTGGGGGTGAAAAGAGTTTGGGCTCTGGATACAGATCCCGTGGCTGTCAAGGAGGCTCGGGATAATACGCGTAGAAACCGTGTGGAGTGCCAGGTAGTGGTATTGAGAGGGAGCCTCGAGAGGGTGAGAGAGAAGAGATTTCCCATGATGGTTGCCAATCTCACAGCTCAGCTACTGAGAGAGATGTCACGTGAGATTGTCGGTCGCCTCTGTGAAGGGGGGATTCTCGTCCTCTCTGGGATCTTGAAGGAAGAGGCGGAGGATACAAGGAAATCCTTTGAAGAGGAGGGCATGGTTCAGATGGCCATGAGGGGACTTGGGGAGTGGACCTCGCTGCTCATGGAGAGGCGACGTGAGCCGGCCTAGGCTTTTGGTCAGTGGCCCGTGGGCAAGGGGGCAAGTCTTGGCCATCAAGGGAAGGGATGCCAGGAGACTGACCAGGGTCCTGAGGCTGGGAAAGGGGGACCTCATTTCCATCTTCGATGGCCAGGGAGTGGAGGGAGGCGCGAGAATTCTGGAATTGCGAGGGTGGGCGGAAGTCAAGGTGGAGGTGCTCTGGGTTGAGAGGGCGCAAGCAGAGTCCCCTCTAAAGATCCATCTTGTTCAGGGTCTTCCCAAATGGCCAAAAATGGAGGTCGTGGCGCAAAAGGTCACAGAGTTGGGTGTGGAGGAGGTCTGCGGGCTTTTGGCTAGAAGATCGGTTCCCTGGTCAGGAGAAGGGGAAAAGTGGAGGAGGCTTGAGAGGATCATGGAGGAAGCTTCGAGGCAGTGTGGAAGGGCAAATGTGCCCAAACTTTCGGGTCCTTGGAAGCTGGAGGAGTTTTTGCGGTACCAGAGAGGAAAGCCCGGGGCGAGGTTGTTGTTGTGGGAAGGCGAGAGGACCAATTCCCTCAAGGCGGCATTGGAGGCTTGGAAAATCCCACCGGAGCAGGTGTGGCTGGCTGTGGGGCCCGAAGGGGGATTCGATGAAGAGGAAGTGAAGATCATGAATCAAGAGGGATACACACCTGTTTCCATGGGCCCTCGGATCCTGAGGACAGAGACAGCCTCCATGGCGGTCGTGGCAATAGCGCAATATCTCTGGGGTGACATGGGAGGTCGGGCCTCTGGAATGCCTTGACTGGGACGAAGGGATGAGATATACAAGGATGAGGGCCGAGGTAGCTCAGTCGGTAGAGCAGTGGACTGAAAATCCGCGTGTCGGCGGTTCGATTCCGTCCCTCGGCAGAGGAAAAAGGGGAGGTGGGAAGGCCTCCCCTTTTCCGTTTCCAGCGCTGTGTGGAGATCCGAGAGGTCGGAGATGGAGGCACCTGCCCTTGTTGCAAAATGGCTGAAGGAATCGTCGAAAACAGTGGTGTTCACCGGTGCAGGCATTAGCACAGAGAGTGGGATACCTGATTTCAGGAGCCCAGGGGGGCTCTGGTCCAAGTATGATCCAGAAGATTTCACTTTCCAGAAATTCCTCTCCAGCGAGATATCCCGGAAAAACTACTGGAAGATGAGCACTGAGGCGTTCTCTGTCATAGCTAGGGCCAAACCCAACGAGGCCCATCTCGCCGTAGCCGAGCTTGAGAGGATGGGACTCGTCCATTGGGTAATAACTCAGAACATAGACGGACTTCACCAGTTGGCCGGCACTTCCAGGGAAAGGATCATAGAGCTTCACGGAACGTGTAGGACGGTATCTTGTCTCCAATGCAGGAAACAGTGGGCGAGGGAGGAGATCCACGAGATGGTCCTTGGAGGAGTGGAGGTCCCCAAGTGCGATGAGTGCGGAGGCCTCCTCAAGCCAGATACCATATCCTTCGGCCAGGCCATGCCCGAGAGAGAGACGGCCGAGGCTTTCAGGATATCATCCGAGTGCCACTTGTTCATTGTGATGGGCTCTTCCCTCGTGGTTCAGCCAGCTGCCTCCCTGCCAGTCGTGGCGAAACAGGCAGGGGCAAGACTGGTCATAATAAACAGAGACCCTACCCACCTGGACAGTATGGCAGACCTCGTCATAAGGGGCTCTTGCGGCCATACCATGAGGGCCGTGTTGCGGGAAGTGAGGGAGGATCGTGAGGCCCGAGAATGAGGGGAGAGAACTGGGAAAAAGAGTCGAGAAAAGGGCTAGACATGTCCTTTCGAGTGGTGTAAAAAGTTCGTACGAGAGAGGTGGAATTTCATGAGGATCGAGATACTGTTCGGCATTATTGGTCACTTTATATACGGGGGCGGGTCTACCCGGGCTCCAGGGTAGGGAACTAACCCTGGCCATGGGTAGACCCGATGGGCTGCCCATGGCCAAGCCGAAGAAGGGGTCATGGGCAAATCCCATGGCCCCTTTTGAATTTTGGGGCTCATGGGTCTCCATCCGACTCCCCAAAGGACACAAGAAGTGGAAAGAGGAGGAAAAAGGAGAGGGGGCATGATCTGGGAGGCTAAAAGGATCGGAGAAAAAGTGCAAAGTGCTGGGCTGGGGATAAAGGAAGCGATGGCCGTGATCCACATGATGTTGGGGGACCACCACGAAGGGAGGGACCCTGTGCCGCTAGGTATGTTTGAAGGTCTTCAGTCTCTCATGGAACGAACACTGAGGGGCGCCAGAATAGAGACCTTCAAGCCACAGGGTGGGGACTCTCCTTTCCATATCTTCGAGGTGCACACGGAAGACGGGAAGGTTCTTGGCCATCTCAACATGGTCTACATGAGAAAGCCCCTTCCGTGTTACTACTTGGTCTACGTCGAGGTGATGCCTCCTTTCAGGGGAAAGGGACTGGGGACACGAATCCTGGAGTCATATAAGGCCTTTCTCGACGAAAAAGGGTGTTTGGGACTCCTGGACAACATCATCCCTCCGACGGATCCGACCTTTCACATTTACACGAAGCTGGGTTACAAGCCGATAGAGGAGATAGTGGGCCTCCAGCCCTCATTGAGGGACAACAACTACATGGTGTGGGTACCTCCTACCATGAGATCCGCGAACCTCAAGGATAAACTGCTCAAGCTCGTGTTCAACCTCCAGAGAAAAAGGCCCATCATAGACATGAAGGACAACGAGAAGATGGTCAAAACGACCATAGAGGAGTTCCGGGAGGTCTATGGCGCCCTAGAGAGGATGTTCCAGAAGGAGTTGGATCAGGATAAGGATGCTCCCCTCATGAGGTTCATGTTCACAAAATTCGCCACCAAGTTCCTGGGATTCAGGAGAAGATTGAGAAGGCTGCTAGGTTACACTGGTGGGGAATCCCTGGAGCAAATAAGAATCTCGAGGAAAGTCCAGGAGCTGAAGGTCCAGCCGTGGTCCCTGTGGGGTTCGCCCGAGGCCGGGTTGGAAGTGCTGGATCCTGCCCAAGCAGAGATCCCTCGAGAGCTCCTGGAAGATCCCACTGGCTTTATCGAAGGTCTTCCCATTTACAGGAGGCCTTATTTGAGCAAAGGAAGGTGGGAGGATGCGCTCCTACATCCAGAGTCCCTTAGCATAGGGGATTTACTGGAGCTGGGTTTCGATCCCACGAGGCTCAGGGAATGGGAACATGAGGGGAAAAGGTTTGTCTTCGAGAGATCCTGGTCCAGATTTCACTCGCTCATTCTGGAGAGGGCTAGGTTGCTCAAGGAACTCGAAAAGGAGATCTCCAAGCTCTCTTTCCGGGGAGCGCGGGTCTCTGTGAACCCGCCCCTTGCCCTTGTGAGTCATCTCGGAAACTTGTATATCCAGAGGAGGAAGATCGAGGGGATTCATCTGGAGGAGGCTCTGGATCAACTTCGGTCATCCGAGCATTTGGCGGCAATGAATGAGATGGCCAAAATGGACAGGGAATTAGTCTCTGTGGAGAGGGAGGTCAGAGAGTGGCTTTCGCGAAGGGTTCCCGGGTGGATGAAGGGGGAGGTGGAGGAGATCGCGATTTTCGTTCCCTGGGATCTAGAGAGGAACTTTCCTCAGGTAATGGTGGAACCGGCGCGAGTGTCTATCGAGCGAGTGTGGCTCGCGTGATGGAAGATGAAGGGCTTTCGGAAGGAAAGTCACTGGTTATACTATTTTTTGGGTGAGCAAGGAAAAGCACGGTGAAATCCAAGGCCTCGAGCCTTTGTGCCAGTCCCCCATGTATCCCCTTCTAGGTGAGTTTGAGGGAGGTCAGAAGATGGGAGGAGAGCTCAAGAGCACCATCGATTTGGTGATGGAAAGGTTTGGAGGAGGGGAGGAGAAGCCCCTGACCGATGAGCAGAAGAGGGAAATAGCGGAGGTGAGGAGAATTTACGAGGCCAAGATTGCGGAGGCAAAAATAATGCTTCGGGGAGATGAGAACCTCCCACGAGAGATAGCTCGCCTCCAGCGGGAAATGGAGGAGAAGATAGAGGCAATCAGATCGCGGGGTAAAGGGTCATAAATTCTCCAAGACCCTGAGGACTCGATTCACGTATTCCCAAGGGGGCTCTTGGTTCCTCGAAAGAATCTGGTCCACCCGAGTGGGCCCGAGCCAGTAAGCGCAGAGGGCGAGGGGAAGGTCCTCATACTTCTGAAGAAGCTCGAACAAGTAGTGGGCGCCCAATTTCACGTTTGTAGCAGGAGAGGTGAGGGTTTCCCTGTCCTTCCATTTGAGGGAAATCTTCGCTGCTAGCTCCTCACCTACAGTGGGCATTATCTGCATGAGACCCAACGCGCCCTTTTCAGACTCGAGCCACGGGTCCCCTTCGCTTTCCACCATGATCACCGAAATTATGAGTTGCGGAGCTATCCCGTACTGGTTGGAAGCTTCCTGGACGGCTCTCACCAGCTCCGCTCTTTCTTTGGGAGAGAGACTCCTGAAGTTCGTTGCCACAAACCATTTGAGTTCTTCCCCGCTCCAGGGCTCCTGAGGCCTCGTCTCTTGGAAGGCCCTTTGGACAACCTTGAGTTCGCGTCCCCACGGAGAGGCCTTCTCCGCCCTTTTCCCGGAAGGGGCGATGGGAGCTTGTAGCCTCAATATCCAAACAGCGAGGGACAGGCCCACTGCCACGCAGCACACAATGGTGATTGTCCCGAGCCACAATACCCTAAATGGGCCTTTTCCGAACAAGATGGCGAGCAATCTTTTTCCCATGGCCGCTCCTTTCTTCTCTTCCCGAAGCATCTTCTCCGGTACGAGAGGGGTCAGCC
>JAPWUY010000072.1 GCA_028275295.1 Thermodesulfobacteriota bacterium
CCAAGATCATCTTCGATACCATGGAACACGTATTCAAAATGAGGATGGTGAACCTGGGCTCCCTGAATCTTTTGGAAAACCTCCTGAATACTGGAGATGGTATGAAAGCCTGCCACGATTATGGAAAGGCCTTGGCAGCCGCTTTGGACTGAGGCCAACTCCGAAGGGTTCGAGGGGACCTATTGATTTTGGTGCCCCAGGTGCCCGCACCTTTCCCTTCTTCGTGAATGAACGGGGCGGAAGGCGGCCCTGGGCCGAAATCTCTGTGAAAGGGCCTTACCCATTGATGATGTTGCCTCTGCACCAAGGACCCCTTCTCGCCACCTGCCCGGATGGAGAAGGGGAAATGGCGGATCCGGCCAGGCCCTCACCCTGCCTTCTAGGGGATCAGAATCTTCTCAGAAGAGTCTTCTTTCAAGCCAGGAAGCCGTTGAGAGCACCTTGCCACTTGGAGACTTGAAGGATATTATGGCCTGATACAGTGAGAGCCCTGGCCTCCTATTGGCCTTTGGGCCTCTTGGAGCACAGAGTAAGATGACCGAGGCTTTCTCGTACTTCAACAAGGAGGCTCAAGATCAGGCGAAGACAAAGGTGGCTTTGCTTTCCCTTTTTTCCAATGGGGCTTTGGTGATTCTCAAGGTTTGCGTAGGCCTTCTTACAGGGTCCATCTCCGTTCTTTCTGAAGCGGTTCACTCGGCAATGGATCTTTTGGCATCTGGAATAGCGCTTTTCGCGGTGAGAAAGAGCGCTGAGCCCGCTGACTCGAGCCATCTCTTCGGCCATGGAAAGTTCGAGAATCTTTCAGGGGCAGTGGAGGCGATCCTCATAGGGTGCGCTGCCCTTTACATCATCTGGGAAGCAGTTGAAAGGCTCAAACATGGAGGGGAACTCCAGCACTTGGAGGCAGCGTTGGCCGTCATGGCACTGTCAGCGATTCTCAACACAATCGTCTCCAGAAAGCTATACCTCACAGCCTCCAAGACAGACTCGTTGGCCCTCGAGGCAGACGCCCTCCATCTCAAGGCTGACGTTTGGACTTCTCTGGGAGTGATGGGATCCATGGCTGTCATCTATACATCGGATCTTCTGGTCCAGGATCCCCAGGCAAACGCCAGATTTCACGCTCTGGATCCTCTAGTGGCTTTAGTTGTGGCGGCGATGATATTGAAGGCCTCTTGGGGGCTCCTCAAGCGGTCCACAGATGGGCTACTGGACAAGGGACTACCAGAGGGGGAAGAAAGGCTCATAAAGGAGATCCTCTCCGGCTACGATACCAGCTTTCTCGAGTTCCACGAACTGAGACACAGGAAGAGTGGCCCCGAGAGACATATAGACCTTCATCTGGTTGTGGCCCCGGATGCGACCGTGAAGGATGTTCACGACCTTTGTGACGAAATAGAGAAGGAGATGAGGGAGAAACTCCCCAGGACAAACGTCCTGATCCATGTGGAGCCGTGCAACAGGACGGACTGTCCCAAATGCAAGGCAATAAGGAGCTGTCAGACGGTGAAGCTCTCTCCCGCTGAAGGGGAAGCTTTTGGGGAAGGTCCCTCGTCTCGGCCCGAAAGAGGCAGCGGGGGTGGTGGAGCTAGAACCAACTGAAAAAAGTTGGAAACGGAGAGACGATATGGAAGAGAGAATTTGGCACAAGCACAAGTGGCCAGAGGGAGTACCTTGGGACATCGAGGTTCCGGATGCTCCCCTTCCCGCACTTCTGGAAGAGACTGTCAGGGACTATGGGGATCTCTCCTATACCATATTCCAGGACTCCCATCGGACATTTCGGGAGGTGAACGAGCTCGCGAACAAGGTCGCGCATTTTCTCATCTCGAGGGGGATAAAAAGGGGCGACAGGATCGCTATCTTCCTGCCCAATCTCCCCCACTATCCTGTAATATTCTTTGGCATTCTGAAAAGTGGGGCTACTTGCGTCACTTGCAATCCCATGTACACAGCAGGCGAGCTCAACTTTCAGCTCAAGGACTCGGGGGCAAGAGGAGTGTTCGTGATGGATCACCCCCAGTTCTACGAGACTGCTTGCAAGGCTGTAGAGGGAAGTGAAGTTGAGTTCGTGGTCTATTGCAACGTCAAACCCTTCCTTCCGCCCCTGAAAGGTCTCCTGGGGAGTATTCTGGGAAAGATCCCAAAGGCACGAGCCCACCTCCCCGGTCATATTTCATTGGAACAGGCAATAAACGGGATGCCTGCCACCAGTCCCAATGTCCCAATCGATCCAAGGGAGGATCTGGCCCTGATCCTCTACACAGGGGGAACCACTGGGGTGCCCAAAGGAGCCTGCCTGACCCACAGGAATTTCTGGGCCAACATCATAGCATTGGAGGAATGGATGAGGATAGAGCCCCCCTCAGGTGGAAGGCCCCAGAAGTTGGAGAAGGGCAAACACTGCTTCATGGGGGTGCTGCCATGGTACCACAGCTACGGATTGACCCTCACAATGCTGAGCGCTGTGAGGCTCGCTGCGAGGCTAGTGTGTGTTCCGGATCCCAGAGCGGGAAATCCTCCCTTCACGGAGGTACTGAGGCTCATTGAACATCACAAGGCAACCCTCCTCCATGCGGTGCCCACCCTTTACAGTGTCCTTCTCAATCACCCCTTGGTGGAGAAATTCGACTTGAGTTCGCTAGTAGCATGCGCATCCGGAGCAGCTCCTCTCCCAGTTGAGCTTGCAAAGAGGTTCGAGGAGAAGACTGGGGCTGTGATATTCGAGGGATACGGGCTATCGGAGACATCTCCCGTCACACATGTCAATCCCACGGACAGAAGCCTGAGGAAGTTCGGATCAGTGGGGCTTCCATTGCCTGGGACGGATGTGAAGATACTCGATGTGGAGACGGGGACAAGGGAGATGCCCTTAGGAGAGGATGGAGAGATAGCCATCAGTGGACCTCAGGTCATGAAGGGTTACTGGAACAGACCCGAAGAGAACGAATTGGTCTTCAGGAACATAGAGGGGAAGAGATTCTTCCTCACAGGCGACATTGGGCACATAGACGAGGAAGGTTTCACCATCATAACCGACAGGAAAAAGGACATGATAGATGTGGGCGGGCTCAAGGCTTACCCGAGAGAGATAGAAGAGGTTCTCTACGGACATCCGAAGGTGGCCAATGCAGCGGTCATTGGGGTGCCGGATGAAAAGTCGGGCCAAGCTGTGAAGGCCTTCATACAACTCAAGCCCGGAGAGACAGCGACCGAGGAGGAGATAATCGAGTATTGCAGAGACAAGATGGCTGGCTACAAGAGACCGAAGTACGTGGAGTTCAGGGAGACCCTCCCCATGACCACAGTGGGGAAGATCTTGAGAAGGCAGTTGCGTGACGAGGAGTGGGCCAAGGCCAACAAAGGCAAAAGTGGCAGTTAAGGAGGATCGAGATCGTGCCACCAGGTCTTTGGATCCTGGTTTTGACAGGCCCGAGCAATGGACCTGGCGGTCTCTGTCTTGAGGGTGGCCCCTGTCTTCTCTATCCACTTTTCCAGTGAGGAGCATCCCTGAGCCCTGTATTCCAGAGCCTGGATGAAGCACTCCAGGAGATCTGCATCCCTGGCTATCTTCGCCTCTAGGCTATTCTGGTCATCCCACAGCTCATAGAGGTCCTTCAGGGCATCCGCTACCTTTTCGGGAAGAGATTGGAGCTGGTCTCCCCAAGCCCTTTTCTGGGCCTCCCTCGAGTCCAGATACCTGTCGTTGACCCTGTGGAGATCGCCTATTCTGGCCTCGGGCAAGTCGTGGATCAGGCAGATCATGGCCGTCTTGAGGGGATCCGCCCCCTCAAGACGCGCCAGGATGTATCCCAAAATGGCTGTCCTGAAAGTGTGCTCAGCAACGCTCTCCGGGTCCCGGATGCCTGCGACCCACCAGCCGCTCCTCCTCATCCTCTTGAGCAGACCGACCTCGTAGAGAAATTTTGCGAGCTCCTCCATCATTTGCTCTCCGGTTCACCTCTCATGGGGGCTTCAAGAACTCCTTCAACCTTTTCTTCATCTCCCTGAGCTCTCCCTTTGATGGGAGAGAGAGTTTTATGGGGCCCTCACCCCTTTTCCTTATCCCAGCAAGATCCGGCCTGAAGGTGGGGTGGGAGAAGCTCCCGCTCACCCAAATGGGAGCAACGAGGACTGAGGAACTCCCCTCAGCCCCGGATCCTATCTCTGGCTCGAGCCTGAAATCCAATGATCGCCTCATGAGGTCAGCCTCTCCCGCAGCCATTATCCGCACTCCCTCGCTCTCCATGGATCCCCTCGACACCTTGATGATCCCACGATGGAACAGGAGTGTTGCCGAGCCCTTGGAAAAGTGGGTGCGGGCATCTCTATCATCTTTCTCCTTTCTTCCCAGAAGACCGAAACTCCTTATCATTCTCGGGATGTCCACTCCGTGGATAGTCCCCGATGGGATGCGAATATCAGCCTTTCCTTCTATGTCTCGGAGCATCTCCTCGAGGTCTTGAGCCCATGGCCCCCTCAGTTCCCATTCGCTATCCATCGAACCACTCAAGAAGCCCGTCTTCGCGAAGCCTCGGAGAAGGGCTCCCACATCCACCCCCCTTGTAGCGAGCTTGAGGGTCAAATCCCGCACGGGTGCCTGGAGATTCGCCTCGAACTCGCCCCTTACCACTCCTCCTCCTATTTCGGCTTCGAACTCATGGATGGAGAGGACCCCATCCCTTAAGGAAAAAGAGAACTTCACGTTCTCGAGCAACTGGCCGTTGAGCCTCAATCGGTCTAGCCGTAACACTCCCGCCAATGGCACCGATATCAGTTGTGGCAAGGGGGACTTATTGGCATCCCTATCAGGGGCGAGTTCCTCATCCTCGGGCTTTCTCCCCCTCCATAACCCCTTTTTGGGCTTGGTGGGAAGAGGATCCCAATTGAATTCCTCTGCCTTTAGGTCCAACCAAATTTCCCTCTCGGGATCCTCCCTCATACTCGCTGAGCCAGTAAAAGGTAGCCCATCCACCTTACCACTCATGTGGGAGATCTCGCCCTGGCCACGGCCCAGGGCAAACTCACCCTCCAGATAAAACTCGCCCCATCTGATGGAGCCCAGATGAGGCATCCTCAGGTTCAGCTTCGCCAAAAGGTCTTTGAGGGAGGATACGCTTCCATGGAACCTTCCAGCTACCTTCAATCCCTGGGAGGAGGGAACTAGCTGGCCTTCCATCAGGAATCTGATTCCTGGGGGGCCATGGAGCTGTAACTCGAAAGTGGATGGATTGAGACCGTGTGCCCCTTCTTGACCTTTGAGTTCGCCCCGTACCTCCACCTCCTGACTCCCCACCTTCCCCAGGAGAAGAATTTCCTTCTGGGGCTTTCCTTCCAGGCCCACCCCTCCTGCTTCCCGCATGGAGAGGGAGGGGAAGCTGAGGCGAGCTCCTCCTGCCATCTCTACCCTTATGTCCTTCAACTCTATCCTGGATGCCCCCAGGACAGAGGGAATCCAATGGCTCCATTCTCTCTTTTCCCCTACGGGGGAGGTTATCCTCTCCCTCGATGGTTCCTCTTTTGGGAAATTCCCCTCGGGTTGATGCTCCCTCAAGTCCTCCTTTGGAGAGAGAAAAACTTCAATGTCTGTTGCTTCCAGGAAATCGAATCTTGTCCTTCGGGCCACAATGTTTCCCAAGGAGGTTCCCAGTTCCAGTTTTCTGATACTGAGGGAGTAAAGATCGCCCTCACCCTCCATGGAAAGACCCCCAATGAGCAATCTAGGGGAGGGAAGAAGGGTGCCCTGGAGTTCTCCTTGTATCGTTGTCTTGGCACCTGTGGCCTTCGAGATCTTGCGCTCCAATATTGCCCTGAACCACGAGGAGGAAAAGAGGATCTGGCTCGAAAACAAGGCTAGTCCTCCCAGAATTGTCGCGAAGAGAAATATCGTCCCCACTATCACTGGCCACTTTCTCATCCATCCACCCCACCTGCGAGCAAAAAAGGGCATCTCGATTATTGTACATGAGATCCGTTCCAACTCGAATGGCCTATTCCAAGCTCCATAAAGCACAGAGCTTCTCGGGCCATCCCTTTGCCTCCTAGATCCCAAGCCCCTGGTTCTTGTTCCCTCTGGTATGAGTCCGATGGCTCAAGCCTTGAAATTCCCCCATACCCTTCCGTACCTTGTCATTCCAATCAGTTGGAGATCCTGGAGGGAAGATCAGGCCCCTTTCCCAGATGGACCTGCCTGCCCCAGAGACCATCATGCTGATTCCGGTCCATCAACGAAGAACAAGGCGGGCTAGGTGGCTTCGATTCTTCTTGAGGGCCTCTTCCAATGGTCTGCCATGAAAAGGGGCAGCTCCCCAGCGCAGATTGGCCCTATGGTCACCTTCCATGGACTCATTCCCTCGAGGGGCTCCTTCAAGCTCCTTGCCAAGCCTGGTAGGATCAGCTCCCTGTGGCGTACTTTCTCCTCCAACTGGGATTCTCTGATGGCTTCCAGGATCCCCTGTGGGGTGAAGGTCTCGTATATCATGGCCATGTCTATGGTATTTCCCCTGGTATTCACAAATAGCACGTGAAAGGGTGCACTTGTGGTCGAGAGAACAGCCAGGAGGACCTCTTGAGTTATGGCGGCATTCCCCGTAACCAGAACAGGATCCTCGGGCCCAGGGCAATTGACCTCGTAATTTCCTTGAAGGCCCTCCACTGGGTGCTGTGTTATCTCGACAGATGGGAGGATCTCTCCCAAGGAAAGGACGAGCTCAAGGGGATAGACCTTCTCGGGATCCAGATGCTCGCAATCGCCCACTTTGGCCTCGCCCCTCTTGAGCTTCTCGAGCCACTGGGCGCAAGAGGAGAGACCGCATCTTTCGCACTCCTTTCCCCCCAGATACTTGGAAGGATCCACTGTGTCCACATAGAGATCTGCCTTGAGTGCCATCTCAGCCGGAAGATCTCCTCTTTTGCCCGAAGCTTCTATCTCCTCAGATGGAGCCTATGCTAGGGGACTCAACCACAAACTCAAAAGGCCACATGGGCCATGTCATTGGCCTTAGCTCTTTCCTCGCATGGTTCAACGAGATGATCTGCTCCCCCCTTTGATTCGCAATCTCAAGTGTCCGGGACTTCTTGAGCCCTCGATAAAAAGAAGTCCTCCGGGTCCCTAGGCCACCTTTCCTCCACGGCCTCCGACCTCTCACTTTCCCAGGAACAAGTTTCTGGGATTGTCCACCAGCATGGTCCTTATCTGCTCGTCCGTCACTCCCTCTTTTTTGAGCATTGGGATTACGTTCTTGTGTATGTGGTCAATTCTCCAATTTTCGAAGGCCTTCAGGTACTTTTCCGGCACTGCTATGGGTCGGCCCAGCCAATAGTTGACCGTGTCATGGGATAGCATGATGCGGTTCGCATGACCTTCGCGGCACAGGGCCGCTACGTTTTTCACTATCGCCTCTGTGGGTGTGATGACCTCTAGGCCTATGCGGTCGAAGGCTATGTAAACCCCCTTGGCCAAGATGGCCCTGTGGTAGTCTATGTCCTTGGAATTGGACACATGGCCTATCATGATTTTCTTGGGATCAGCTCCCTCCCTGATCAGGAGGTCCGCCTGTTCCACACCTCCCTTGGGGCCCTCGGTGTGAGTGATTATGGGCACTCCCGTTGCCTTCTGGGCCTTCGCCGCTGCTTTCAGCACAGATGCCTCGTACGGAGATATCTCAGGTCCTGTCCCAACCTTTATCACCCCTGCCTTGATCCCCGTTTTACCTATCCCCTGGGTTATCTCCTTTATGAAGACCTCCGAGATGAGCTCGGATATGTCGGCTCCCCAAGGCACGCGGGTTCTCCAATAGGCGGGGGAACCTTCATGTTCAGTATAGAGCCCCGTGGAGCAGATTATGTTCACCCCTGTCCTCTTGGCCAATGTCTTGTAAAGGGTGGGATTTCGGCCACCAAC
>JAPWUY010000073.1 GCA_028275295.1 Thermodesulfobacteriota bacterium
AGGGCGTCGAAGATGTCGCATACAGCCAGAATCCTGGCTTCAAGGGGTATCTGGTCTCCCCCGAGACCTTTGGGATAACCAGATCCGTCGAGTTTCTCGTGGTGGGAGGAGGCTATATCGGGCATCTTCTTCAGGGGCAGGGGAAGAAGCCCCCTGATTTCTTCCAGGATCTCCTTGGTCCTGGAGGCGTGAACTCGCATAAGCTCCTCCTCAGTGCCCTCCAGTCTTCCGCACTTGAAAAGAACCGAATCCGGCACCCCCAGCTTCCCCTGATCGTGGAGGAGAGCTGCGTACTCGAGCAACTCCAATTGTCGAGGGTCGAGCCCCATGGCCTTTCCCAGCTCCACGCTATAGGCCGCAACCCTCCAAGTGTGCCCAGCAGTGAGGTGGTCCCTCGCATCTATGGCCACAGCTTGCCCCCGAATGAGGCTCTGGAAGGTCTGCCTCTGTCTCTCCAAGTACCTCGCATTTTCCAGTGCCAGCGCTGCATGGGCAGCGAGCGAGAGAAGTATCTCCTCGTCCTCCGATGTGAACCCAGGCCCATTCTTCTTATTGAGGACCTGTATAACCCCGATACACTCACCCCATGGATTCATCATGGGGACAGCTACCATGGAGCGGGTCCTGAAGCCGCTGATGGCATCCCACCTTGGGTCGAACCTGGGGTCCTCGCGAGCGTCCTCGAGCCTGACGGGCCTGCAACTGGATGCCACTGTCCCAGCGATGCTCCTTTGATCCAAGGCCACCTCTATGGTCAACCCACCCTCCGCGATGTAGCTCACGAGGGTCTTCGTCGTTTTTCCATCGCCATCACTGGCTTCCTTTTCCTGGACCAAATAGAGGGTCGTCCTCTCTCCATCGAGTATTCGGCTTGCCTCTCGGACTATCAAACCCAGAATCTTGCCCACATCCCTCTCCCACGCGAGGCTGAGACTCACCTCTGTCAGGGCCTCGAGTCTCAGAATTCTCTCCTTAGCCTTGTCCTCTTCGCGGGGCATTCCTCAGGCCTCTCTCTTCCCTTGGTCTGCGAGGGATTTGCCGAGGGCCTCCTCCAGCTCGGCTCTCCGTTGGAAAGCTGCCTCCACGACCTTGGGGTCCCAGACCACTCCCATTCCTTCGGCCAAGGAATGTAGGGCCTCTTGGAACCCCATGGGCTTCTCTCCCCATCTCGGATACATCCTGCACCAGATAGCATCGGAAACCGCAATTATCCTGGCACCAAGGGGTATCTCTTCCCTCTGCGGTCCCCCGGGAGGGAAGCCGCCCCCTCCATAATGCTTGTGGTGAAAACTCACGAGATCCTCTATTCCAGCAAGCTCCCCTTGGAAATTCATCTTCTCGAGAAGCCTGCCACTCATGAGGGCATGGCTCTCGTAAACGGGACGTTCTTGGTCGGTGAGAGGCTCCCCTTTGAGGAGGATCCGGTCGGGGACTGATAGCTTCCCCAGATCGTGCAGGCCTCCAGCCCACCTGATCCTCCGCACTTCCTCCTCTCCAAGACCCATGGCCCTTCCGATGATCTCGCAGAAAGAGCTCACTAGGGGGGCATGGGGAATCCCCCTCTCGGTCCTCATCTCCACTGCGCGGACTATGCTGTGGATCACGGCTTCCGTGGCCCTCTGCTGCTCCCTGTAAAGCTGGGCTGTATGAATTGCAACACCAACCACAGAGGCCAGGGCTCGGAGGAGTGCCACATCCTCTTTCCCGAAGGGCCTTCCATCCTTCCTGTTGAGCACCTGGACCACGCCTATCCTTTCCCCATTGGGCACCTTTAGGGGAACACTCACCATGGATCTGGTCCTGAAGCCAGTCGCGCTATCTATGGCAGGATTGAACCGGGGATCCCCGTACGCATCAGCCACGAGGATCGGCTCTCCAGATGTCAAGGAAGCTCCGGCAATGCCTTTTTCCTTGGGAAACCTTATCTCTTGAGCCCCTAAAGCTACGAAGGAGAAAAGCTCCCCCTTCTCTTCATCCAGAAGGAAGATGGAGCTTCTCTCCGCTTTCATGACTCGAGCCAGTTCGGCCCAAGCCTTTTCCAAAACCTTTTCCAGGGACCTCTCCGAGCAAAGCTCCAGGGTCAACTTGAGGAGAAGCTCGAGTCCCTGTACTTTAGAGGCGAGCTTCTCCATCTGCGCTCCTTCACCCAATTGAGGACGAGAGGTCCTTTGGCCAGGGCCCTATCTTCCTCACCATCCAGAATCCTCGTACTTCATTGTGGGATATCCCACTGGCCTCTCGAAGGTGAAGCGATAAGGTTCCACGACCAACGCTTCAGCCGTGCTCTCCACTGTTCCCGTTATCGCAGCAAAAGGGAGAGTCGCCAAAAAGGCGGCTACACCCAAGATGGTGGCCCCTATCCCCAGGGGTCTCAGGACAAGACCATCGACCTCAACCGGGGTCGTGTCCCAGTCCCTGTATGCACAGACTGGGGAAATAGAGCCAATAACTAGCCCCAAGGCCAAAATTGAAGCCACAAGAACCTTGACCTCTCTCTTCATCGCTTCCCTCCTTCCACGGTTTTTCTCGCATTCTATTTCACCTTTGCCCTTCCCATCAAGGAAAAAGATGGGCCTTTGGCGAGCAAAATGCCAGGATCTCCGTGGCCACCCTTTGGGGAGCCTCCAGGATGGGATTGTGACCCACATGGGGAATAGCCACAAATTTCCTTTGGCCCATTTGGCTTTTCAACCAGATTATTTCCCCAGGGCCCAGAAGTTTGTCCTCGCATCCCGCAATGACAAGGGTGGGAAGTTCATCCAGGGGCCATTTTCCTTCATCTCCCTCTATTATCTCGAGCTGAGCTTCCATGATCCTTTTCCTCTTTTCATCCAAGGGATCCCATCGAACAATGTCGAGAAGTCTTTCCCGGTTTTCCGTCGCATACCTTTCAGATACAGCGAGCTCCAGGAACTTCATCATCGCTTCCTCTGGAGGAAAATTCTCCAAGATCGTCCTGATTGTCCTCGTTACGAGAGCGAGATGGTCTTTTCTCCCCATTGGGGGGGAGCAGAGGATGAGCTTCTCCACCCTATCCCTGTGGGCAAGGGCCATCTCCCTCACGACAATGGCACCGAAGGATACCCCCAGGAACGAGGCCCTCACAATACCCAGCTCATTGAGAAGCCCGACCAAGTCCTCCACCTGTCTCTGGAGGCCCGTATCCCCTTCCCCTCCCTCTGACCTCCCGAGCCCCCTGGGATCGAACCCTATTACCCTCATCTTGCGAGCGAGGATACCGAATATGGGGTTGAAGGCCAGGGAATGACCGCCCAAACCAGGCACGAGGACAATGGGATCTCCCTTCCCCCTTTCCTTATAGAAGATTCTTGCCCCCTGGATCTCCACAAAAGGCATCTTTAGCCCCCTCCTTCCGCTCCCCGGATCCTTCCTCGCCTTGCCCCAGAAGGACCGATGGGCTTATAATACCACCATGTCCGAGGACCTCGTCATCTTGTTCCATCCCAACTTGGATAGTCCCTCTCTGGTTGCGGGATTCGGCGGATGGCCCAACGCCGGAGAGGTCTCAAGCTGGGTCATCTCCTTCTTGATCGAGTCCCTCGGGGCGGCCAAATTTGCAGAGATAAAGCCCGAACCCTTCTTCGATCTCATCCAGCAAAGGCCACTTGTGACCATAAAGGAAGGAACTATAAAATCCGTCAAATTTCCTTGCGGCGCCTTTTATTCAGTGCCTCCTCTGGGAGGGCATCGAAATCACGTGATCCTGTTTCTGGGACAGGAGCCTCACCTTCACTGGTCTCGCTTCTCCGAAGCCTTTTTCGATCTGTGTGCGAAGGTAGGTGTGAAGGAAATGATCACCGTGGGAGGCCTGTACGACAACATCCCCCACACCGTGGATCCCACGGTCAGCCTGATAACCAACGATTTGGCGGTGGTGGACAGGTTCGGTGGAAAAAGATTGAGACTCGCCACCTACGAGGGGCCCATGAGCATTCACACCCATCTCCTCGTGGAGGCGGGAAAAAGGGGAATCCCAGCCATGAGCCTCTGGGGACATGTTCCCTATTACATCCAGTCCAACAATGCCAAGACTTGCCTCTCCCTCCTAGACCGCCTCAGGACCTTCCTTCAGCTGGATCTGGATCTGAGAGAGGTGCAGAGGGCTTCAGAGCTTCTCGACCAGGAAGTGGAGCGGATTGTCAAGGACAAGCCGGAATTGCGGCAGTACATAGAAGCACTGGAGAGGGAGTTCTTGGAAGAAGAAGGCTCTCCGCCATCCAAAAGGAAGTCCCTCAAGACTCTCCCCCAAGGGGGGGAGAAGGTGATAAGGATAGATCCCTTCCTGAGGAAGGGATGAATCCCGAATTCTGATCGCCGAGGAAGCCTTCTTTTCCTCCTAGGTCCACGGGAAGCCACGACCGGGCGAGAACACGGATTTCTCGACCTCCAGTCTCCTCCCCTTCTCGGTCGGAAGATCCCGAAGAAGACACTAGGGGCTCGGGAACCGAAGCCCGGGGCTTCATGGGCCTTGGAAAAGATCCGGGTTCGAATATACCGTACGGGACATTGGAGAGCTGCTCGATGGCCCTCCCATCGGGTGAGCCTCGGGGCGAGACCCTGGTTGAGGCTCACTGGTCTTCGAGCTGAGGACAAGAGATGTCCTTGCTCAGATCCATCAGGACTTCCACAACTTGGGGGTCGAACTGAGTTCCCGCTCCCTTGGCTATCTCCTCTAGCGCCTCTCGGAGTGGCCTAGCCCTTCTGTAGACCCTGTTGGAGCTCACAGCATCGAGAACATCTGCCACTGCGACTATCCTCGCAGGGAGTGGTATCTCCTCGCCTTTGAGGCCATCCGGGTATCCAGTGCCATCCCATCTTTCATGGTGGTGTCTGATGATGGATTTCTCTACGGGCAAAAGACCCAAATGGCTCACTATCTTCTCTCCAATTACAGGATGCGTCTTTATGACCTCCATTTCCTCTGGGGTCAGAGTGTCCGGTTTCATGAGGATCCAGTCCTTTATGCCTATCTTCCCTATGTCATGGAGGTAACTGCCCAAGCGGAGCAAGTCTTGCTCTTCCTGGGAAAAACCCATGGCCCTGGCCAGGGTCAGGGCCCATCTGGTCACCCTCTGGGAGTGGTGCTTGGTATTGGGATCCTTGGCCTCTATTGTGGAGACCAGGCAAAGAAGGGTGTCAGTCAAGGTGGCGTAGAGCCCTTCATATAGGGCTTGGTTCTCTATGGCTAGGGAGGCCCTCTGGGCCAAGGCCTTGAGGAGGGTCACATCTTCCCTCGTGAGATCCCCTCCCGAGGACTTCTCCCAGACATTCAATACCCCAAAGACCTCTTCTCCTATGATTATGGGAACTGAGGCGATCCAGGAGGCCCCGAAGGTTCGCCCCTTTCCTTCGAGCCTAGTGATGGCCACGCTCATCCGGGAGACTTGGAAGAGCTTGGGATTTACCTCGAGGGCAGGGAAGATATCGTCCTCCACCCAATCTCTCTTACCCCCTCTGGCAGCCTTGGTTATCAAACGGTTGGTCCTCTGGTCGAGAACCGCTAGCGAAGCTCCCTTGCATTCCGTTATCTCCGCTGCCAAGTCCACTAGCTTTTGGAATAGCATTTGGCCTTCCAGTTTGGCTGGGTTTATGGCCTCGCTTATGGCATAGAGCTTGGAGAGCTCGGAAAGCTTTCTCTCGAGTTTTCTGTTGAGCCTGTCCACCTCCTCCTTCTTTGCAAGCTCTTCTCTGAGTTCCCTATTTTTCAGAAGGATGAGCCTCTCTCTTGCTGCCCTCTCGAGAGGAACCTCCAGGTCCTCGAGCTTGAAAGGCTTTACTATGAAGTCGGTTGCGCCCAATCTCATGGCCTCGACGGCCATCTTCATGGTGGCACAACCACTGAGCATGATAACGGGCAAGTACGGCCACCTGCCTTTTATGGTCTCGAGCATGGATAGCCCGTTTATCCTGGGCATGTTTACGTCGGCCAAGACGATGTCCACTGCACCCCTCTCCAGAACCTGGAGCGCTTCGTGACCGTCGCAGGCTTGTAGCACGCGGCCTACCCCCAGTCTCGAGATCATCTTCGCTATGGTCTGCCTGGTCAATTCATCGTCATCCACTACAAGAGCGGTAAGCCAGGTGAGTTCGCTCCTTGTCCCGGACATCTTCTCCTTGAAGAAACGGTTTTGGATTTGGCAACCATTCATCCGACGAGCCCCTCGAAATTCAAGCTCCCCTCATCTCTTGAAAGGAAAAGGCCAGAGAGGAAGACCCTTGCCCCTTCCCATGCAAAATCCAATCTCACCGGGACACTGCCCGCTGGGGAAAAACCCATGCGATCCACGAAGCTCTATTCAGCGATGAAATTCCCGCACAAGGAATTCAAGAGAAGCAAAGGTCATACCATGGATGAAGCTCTATTCCCTCCCCTCTCTCCTGTCCTTTGGCATCAAGGAATTGGGGAAAGGAAAGAGAAAGGGAACACGGACTCCTTTACGCCAGAATATTGACGTACGAGGCCTTTGGCGTCAATTGGATGTCGCTAGGAGTTGATCCACTCCATCTCAGGCCTCGAGTAGGGGCGAATCCATGGAAATGGCCGAGTCCAGATCATGCTTCGAGGCCAGGGAATCTGGGGGCCCAGAGCCCAAGCCTCCCTGAGCCTTCAGGGTCATCCCAGTGAATCCGAAAGTGGACCTGGCACAGGGGATCGTTGTGTTTTTTCGGCATGGACCCCTTGTGGAAAGATCTCATCAAGCTAGCCCTCTTTGGCTGAATGGGCCTTTTTGGACCTAGAAGTGGTCCTCTTTCCCTCAGTGCGAGCTTTCTCCTCTCCCGCCTTTCCTTTTCGCCCTTTGGTTTCGCTCTTGGCTTGTTCGTTGTCCGAATCTCCATTGGTCCCTGGGGCCATTTCGAGACCTTGCGTCTCGCCGAGATTCCCCTCGAGTCTCGACAGGGCAGATAGCGCCTCTTGGTCATCGGCTTTGATGGTGAGGATCTTCCTGTAAAGGCCAAGGGCCTCCTCCCTCTGGCCCATTTCCTCAAGGATTTGAGCAAGTTGCCTCAGCACCGTCACATTTTCCCCTGTTACCTCCGTGAGCCTCCTCAGCACATCGAGTGCCTCGGTTTTACTTCCCGCGGCCAAGCGAGCCTCCATCAAGGCCATCATTGCCTGGATATTCCTCTTGTCGAGGGAGAGAATCTTGGCACAATATTCAGCGACCTTCTCCCAGTTTCGCAACTTTTTGTATCCATCGACAAGGCGAGTCAAGACGAACAAATTACCAGAGTTCGCCTCAAGGGCCTTTGTCCATAGCTCCACAGCCTTCTCCCACCTCGATTGGGCTGCGTGGCAGTTTCCGAGGCCCACAAGGGCATAGGGATTTTTCTCGTCTATGGAAAGCACCCTTGTGTAGTAATCCTCCGCGAGGTCCCAGCGCTGTTGCCTCCTGTATTGATCGGCCACCTTGTTCAGAATGAAGACATTCTCTGGGGACTTGTTCAGGAGCTCCTCCCACAGCTCGAGCGCTCTCTGGGGATTCCCCATTCCCAGGTATGCATCCCCACTTCCGGCAAGGGCGTATACGTTGTCGGGATTCCTCCTCAGTATCTCCTCGAAGTACTTGAGGGCCTCGTTGTATCTCTTCATCTTGAGGTAACAATTCCCCAGACCATTCAAGGAGGCCTCGTCATTGGGCTCCAACTGGAGGACCTTCTCGTATTGGGCAACAGCCTCCTGGTAATTGCCTGATTGTCTGTAAGCCTCTGCCAGACTTCTTAGGAGGAGAATTTGGTGGGGGAACTTGGCTACTCCTTCTTCCAGCTGCTTTATGGCCTGAGTGTTCTTCCCTTCTCT
>JAPWUY010000074.1 GCA_028275295.1 Thermodesulfobacteriota bacterium
CAGGGTCCTACGGATGGCAAGGACCTTGATTACCGCCGGAGGTTACGCAAGAGGCCGGTGGTTAAATGGGAATACACGAGGACGGGGTTAGGCCTTCATAACGGGCGTGCGGAGCCCGCCCCTCGTGGCTGTTCTTCCAGCAATCTGCTGACCATGCGGGCAGCCAGCCAGTCGGGGGTGTAGTCCTCGCCCAGACCGTGGCGGGTCTTGGGGTCCACCAGTTCTTGGCAGAGCGACTTGAGCACGTCCTCGGAGAGTTCTCGCAAGTTCTAGTTGCGCAAGAGCCTCAGAAGCAGGCGGGCTGTTTCCGTTCCAGCCTCTCCTTCCTCCCCTCGGGCCGGCCACATATTCCTCTATGAAGCGAGGTTCAAGTCCGAAAAGCTCTTGCAGGAGGAGAGTGAAGCGGTGCGCCCGGGCTGCCTCACTGCTCAGAGACTGGACCGCGGCCAGGTATTCGCGCACGGTCTGGTCCAGGCCCCGCTCCCGGATGTCCGGCATGCGAGTTCCCTTCTCAAGGAGCTTGCTTTTCTTCGCCATGAGGGGCCTCCTTCGCCAAGCGGCGAGCGATCTCGAAGGCAGCAGCGATGCGGATGATCTTCACGTCAGAGAGTCCCTTGAATTGCAAGAATGCCTCCAAGGGCTGCCTGGCCATGCCGGAGAGGGAGCCGAAGCGGGCGATGATTTCGCTGGCAATCGCCTCTGCTGGTTTGCCCTTGACCCCTGAGGAGATGAGGATGGCCAGTAGTTCAGTGTCAGAGAGCGCTTGAGCCCCCAATTCCCTCAGTTTCCCGCCTGGATGTTGCCACCTCGGCATTGTGCGTTACCTCTGGTAGAGGGTTCATTCCTCTGAGAATTTCCGGAGAAAGCGGCCCTTTTCATTCCACAACTGAATCCGCTGGGACGACCACAACCCCACCTTTGGAAAGGGTGAGGAAACCCTTGTCCGAAACCTCATCGCACCTCAAGACCCTGTTGGCCAAAACGGACGCCCTTTTGTCCATGATGACTCTTTTTAGCTTCGCTCTCTTTCCTATCCTGACCCCCTCCATCAATATGCACTCCTCCACCTCCGCCCCCTCCTCTATAACTACATTGGGAGAGAGGACCGAGCGCACAAGGAGGCTAGCCTGGACCGTGCATCCATTCGAGATTATGGAATCGGAGATCTTCCCCTTCACCCCATCTCCGATGGGGAGAATTCTCGCAGGTGGAGCTGGAGCTTCGTAAGTGAGAATAGGCCAAGATGGATCGCTTATGTCGAATACTGGGTTCTGCCCCAGAAGATCCATGTGGGCATCGAAGAAGGAATCTATTGTCCCAACATCCCTCCAATACTTGGGCGTCCTCGTCTGGGGGTCCCAGAATACATAGGAGTACACCCTGTCTCCAGAGGCCACCATCCGGGGTATCACATCGCGGCCAAAATCGTGCTGGGAATCGCTCTTGGCGTCCTCAACGAGTCTCCTCACCATCTTCCGTGTGTCGAAGACATAGATCCCCATGGAGGCGAGGATGGAGTCGGGGTCATCGGGCATGCATTTGGGCTGCTGCGGCTTTTCCTGGAAGGAGAGTACCCTGCAATTCTCGTCTATCTCCAGGACACCAAGTTGGGTCGAGAGCTCCTTGGGCTGGGGCAAGGCAGCCACGGTGAGATCTGCCCCATGCTCCAAGTGAAAAGCTATCATGGGCCTGTAGTCCATTTTGTAGAGGTGGTCACCCGAGAGGATGAGGACCAGATCCGGTCTTATCTGCTGGAGGATGTAGAGGTTCTGATAGACGGCATCAGCTGTGCCCTGATACCAGAGCTCATCCACCCTCTGTTGAGCCGATACCACATGAACGAACTCGCCGAGCTTCGTGCACAGGATGTTCCACCCGAGCTGTATATGTTTCTCCAGAGAGAAGGACCTGTACTGGGTGAGGATGAGGATCTGCTTCATCCCCGAATGGAGGCAATTGGTGAGGGTGAAGTCTATTATCCTGTATATGCCCCCGAAGGGCACAGCGGGCTTGGCCCTGTCCCTGGTGAGGGGGTAGAGTCTCTCACCTCTGCCTCCAGCCAAAATGAGAGTGAGTACCTTCATCTCAGGCCTCGCATGAAATCCCATCGAGGGTCCCAGAGGCCGACACCGAGCATCGGGGGCTCAAGCCACTTTCTGGCCCCAATCCTCGAGTCTCAGCTCTCTTGGGCCTTTGGGTCGGGTTGGGCCTTTGGCCTCGATCTCTCCAAGACCCTTTTGATTGCCGCCTTGAGTTCAGTGAGATCCGACGACTTGACCACGTACTCGTCTGCAGCCCAGGCCCTGAAGTCCTCCTGATAGCTGGGATAAGCCGTGTTTATTATGACGGGGATATTCTTGTGGCGGGCCACCACCTTCCCCAGGGCCTCTATCCCGTCCATCTCCGGCATTCTTATGTCCATGACTATGACATCGGGTCTAGAGTCCTTGAGTATCTCCACAGCCTCCTTGCCCGTCGCCGCTGCCATGACCTCGTAACCTTCCACGGAGAGCTCGCTCTTGTACAGCTCCCTCAAGCCCCTGTCATCATCCACGATGAGAACTGTGGGCACGGCCTTGGTCCTCCCAGGGTCATTCCCTTATACCACACGGGCCATATTGCTCGCAACCCTCGAATATGGCATCACTTGAGCCTCTCCAAGGGGCTCCCTCTCCATGGTCCAGGCTTTGCCCCAACCTCTTGGATCAAGGAGATACCGTTTTCCTCCAACAGTTTTTTGAGCGCCTCAGCGTGTTCCGGTCCCTCTATCTCCAGGTCGAACTCCACCTCCGAGAACTGGATCTGATGGCCAGGGGCCAATCTATCGTGGAAGACTTGCAAGATATTGGCCCCAGTGCTTGCAATCAGGGAGGTGGCCTTGGCCAGTGAACCTGGCACATCCGGCAGAAGGGCCTTGAGCCTCATCCTCCTCGAAAGACCCATGGCGCCCCTCTGGATCAGCCTATCCAGCCACTGGAGATCCAGGTTGCCGCCGCTCACGAGAAGAACTACCTTCTTTCCCCTGAGCAATCCCTCTTCCTGGAGAAAGAGGGCAAGGGGAGCTGCC
Organism: Thermodesulfobacteriota bacterium; assembly: GCA_028275295.1. Taxonomy (GTDB): domain Bacteria; phylum Desulfobacterota; class Desulfocorpusculales; order Desulfocorpusculum; family Desulfocorpusculum; genus JAPWUY01. Next base: position 3,068 of record JAPWUY010000074.1, read on the forward strand.
CCAGCACCTTCCACAACGAGGTGTTTTCTCTCGAGAAAGGTGACTATGGCCGCTTCCACGAATTCCTCCTTGACGAGGAACATCTCGTCCACAAGGCCCTGGGCCATCTGGAAGGTTATCTCGCCCGGCTTCGCCACTGCGATACCGTCGCAGAGGGTACTGCCTGGGGGGAGCTCCACTCTCTCTCCCTTTTTCCACGACTCCGCAAATGCTGGGGCCTTTTCGCTTTGAACCCCTATGACCCTCACATTGGGCCTCAGGGTCTTAATTGCGAGGGAGACTCCCGCAATCAACCCCCCTCCGCCTGCTGGGATCAATATGGCATCTAACTCCCCCATCTGTTGGCACAACTCGATCCCCAAGGTCCCTTGGCCCGCTATCACTTGGGGGTCGTCGAAGGCATGAATGAGGGTTGCTCCCCTTGCCTTTGCTAGCTCCATGGCCCTACGGGCACAGTCATCGTATGTATCTCCTTCCCTTATCACCTGGGCTCCATAGCCCCTCGTCGCCAATACCTTCGCTATGGGGGCGTGACGGGGCATGACCACTGTGGCCTCAATGCCAAGTTTCCCTGCTGCCCAAGCCACACCCTGGGCATGATTGCCGGCACTGGCTGTTACTACCCCTCTGTCCCTTTCCTCCTTGCTCATGAGGAGGATCTTGTTGAGGGCCCCTCTGACCTTGAAAGAGCCAGTTACCTGCAAGTTCTCGAGCTTCAAGAAAAGATTCACCTGAAGTCTCTCTGAAAGGTGATTCGATGGAACAAGGGGAGAAACCGCGATAAAAGGACGGATCCTTCCCATCGCCTCAGCCAGATCCTTGAACTGGAGCACTTCTCAGCCCTCCCAGTTTTCTTAGCGAGAGGCTATTTTCTTTGGTTTCCCTTGTCAATTCCACAAGGGCCTGGCACCTCCCCCCTGGCGCAAGCTGTCCCGGCTATTCAGGACGGGATCTTCGTCTTGATTCCCGGTTCAATTTTTCGCAAAGTAAAAGAGGAGGCTCCCTTGAGGCGAGCCTCGAAGGGGGTTGGGATCATGGCAGCCTTCCACCAGAGCAACGAGAGGCTCAAGAGATTCTTCCAATGGTTCACCCGAAGGGCCTTCCAGGACCTCCAGAGCAGGGATTGGGAGGTCGCGGACTACCTCTCGGATCTCCTGGCAAGGTTCGCGAGGACAGAGCAGATGCACAGGTTCAGGGATCGCGAGGGAAGGCATTTGGAGAGCGTAGTGGAAGTGCTTCTCGAGGTGGAGGAGGTCTCGGGTGATCCTTACAAACAGAGGGAGACCTTTCAGCAGTTGGGGGATTATCTCCTTTTCATGGCTGGGCTCTTCAGGGAATACGTCCAGGCCAAGGGATTCCTGGGTTACTACCTCATAGAGGGTCCCAGGGCTTACAGGAAGGTATGGGAGGTGGAGAAGGGGCTTTTCAGCCCATCTGCCAAGTTATTCGAGCGGCTTTTCCGAGGATTCGAATTTCACGCTGGGGCACTCCACTATATGCGGAAGACCTTCTTCCACGAACCCTCGCACGATGACCCTGTGGGAAGCTGGAGGAGGCAGGTCATAAGCCTCCTCAACTGAGGGCAGGGGGGCCTTCTCCGGTATTTTCGGCTTGTCAGTTTTGGGCTCGGCGGGAGCTGCGGCCTTTGAGAGACTCCCATAGGCTCTCCATCTCCTCGGGGCTTGCCTCATCCAAGGTTCTGCCCTTCTCTGCGAGGGCCCTCTCCACCTCCTGGAAGCGGCCAATGAATTTCTCGTTTGCCTTGCGCAGGACTCCCTCGGGATCCCTTCCCAGATGCCTGGCCAGATTGGCCAAAACAAAGAGAAGATCTCCGAGCTCCTCCGAGGCTTCGTGGAGGAGACCAGCCTCTAGGGCCTCCTCGAGCTCGGCCAGTTCCTCCCTCACCTTTTCCATCACCTCTTGGGGGCCTTTCCAGTCGAAGCCCACTTTGGCCGCCTTCAGCCCCAGGCGGTAAGCTCTGTAGAGAGCTGGAAGGTCCTCGGATAGACCGGAGAGGATGGAGGAACCTCTTGTCTTGCCTTCCCTTTCTTTGATCTCCTCCCACTGCTTCACCACTTCCTGGGGGGAGCTCAAGTTCACATCTCCAAAGACATGGGGATGCCTCCTGATCATCTTCTCCTTTATGGTCTCTATCACGTCCCCCAGGTCGAAGGCGCCATCCTCCTCCGCCAATCTGGCCATGAAGACTATCTGGAAGAGAAGATCTCCCAGTTCCTCCCGGAGGTTGTCTCTGTCCCCGGAATCTATGGCCTGAGCCACCTCGTAGGCCTCATCCAGGAGATATCTCTTTATGTCGTGGAGGGTCTGCTTCCTGTCCCAGGGGCACCCCTCTGGGGACCTCAGTCTAGCGACCAGAGCCACCAAGCCCTCCAAGGGGGTTTCTCTCGCCATGGCATCCTCAAGGGGAGGGAGATTTGCAAAAATTTTTGGAGGGTTCGCACTCTTCCCGAACCCTCCGCTTGCAGAAAGCCGGTGATAGGAATTGAACCTACGACCCGCTGATTACGAATCAGCTGCTCTACCTCTGAGCTACACCGGCCTGACGGTTGTATTTTGGATCCCAATCCAGTGGAGTGTCAAGGCGAACCGTGAAGTCAGTATGCACATCAAATTGGAGACCCCCCGATGAGTCGCCTGTGGATCGCCGGGGCCTCATCCAAGATAGCTTCCAGCAAATCCAGTGCATTTGCAAGATCCTCCAATCTCATGAGGGCTTTCGGAGAATGGATGTAGCGACAAGGAATGGCGAGCACGCCAGTGGGAACTCCCTCCCCGCTCAGGTGAATGGCACCAGCATCCGTCGAGCCAACAAAAGGCGGCTTTATCTGGAAAGGAATTCCCCTTGTCTTGGCAGCCATCAATATGGCCTCCACCAATAAGTGGGGGACAACTATGCTCTTGTCAGCCACAGTGATGACAGGCCCCCCACCGCATCTCACATCTCCATGGTATTGGGTGACCCCAGGGGTATCGGTGCAGGATGTGCCTTCCACGATAAGGGCTAGATGGGGCTTCCATCTCGAGGCGATCACCTTTGCTCCTCGGGCCCCAAGCTCTTCAGCAACGGAAAAGGCCACAACTACCCTGAAACCGACCCTTTTTCCCCGGATCCTCCGGAGAAGCATCATCAAAGCAGTGCATCCAGCCCTATCATCCAGGGCCTTGCCCGCGACGACATCCTCCTTGAACAGCGAGAAATGTCCCATGACGAGGCCCGGAGACCCCACCCTTATCCTCCTACCTTCCACCTCCTTTCTGCTCGAGGCCCCTATGTCCACAAATACCTCCTTCCACTGAGGGGCTCTCGAATCCTTCTCCTGGCCTTTGATATGCGGAGGTATAGTTCCCACAAGACCCAATTCCAGATTTCCATCCCATCCCCTAATGATGACACTCTTTCCCAGAGCAAGGGCTGGATCCCAGCTTCCTATGGGCCCCACTCCGAGAAACCCCTTCTCGTCGATGGATGTCACCATGAACCCTATCTCGTCCATGTGGGCTACCAATAGGACCGTGAAGTCCCCCTGGGGGTTCATGACCCCATGGACATTCCCCAAGGGATCCGTTATGAGCTCGTCCACAATGGGCTCCACCCTCCTCACTATGGCCCCGCGCACATCTTCCTCGAATCCCGAGACGCCAAAGGCACTGGATAGCTCCTGGAGAATCGACAGGGCCTCATCCCTTTCACCTTCTCTGAAACTCATTCTCCTTTCCCTCTCTTCAAGCGCGATCTTTTCTCCAAGACCGGAGGTCCTTGGAGGAGCTTCCCACCAGGGGTGGCTCTCACGTACTCCGTCTTGTCAGCGATTGCCTTGGCGTTTGCGTCCTCGATGGTCCTCCAGGCCTCTTCCCACCCCATGTCAGGGGGGCTCTCTATGGGGAGGAATCCCCTTGAGGCCACAAGGGATGTCAGCCTATTGAGCCAGTAGCCTCCGTGTCTCGAGAGGGAGTCCCTGAAAAGACCCTCATAATCCCCCTTCCTCATCATTCCCATGAGAAGCCCCCTCACGTGCACTGCCTCTATGCCCCGAGCCCTGAGCTCATCCAGATCCCTCTCGACATCCCTCTGAAATGTGAAAAGCAAAACGGGCTTGCCCCTCTCCGTAAGGCCCCTGAGAAAGCCCCTGTAGAACCACTTGTGGAGTATCCCGGCCATGTAGCAGCCAACGATCCAATCGGGCTGAATGGAACGAACTTCCTCCCTCAAATACCTCCCTATGTCCTCTGCCCTCTTTTCCAGGAAAGCGTAGTATTTCTCGAGAAGCCCCCTTTCCATGAGCCACTCGAAACGCTCCTCGGGCCCCAAGGTGAAGCCAGAGGAATCTTCGGGCTCTCCGATGGATTCCAAGAATCTCCTGAAGGGTTCTTCCCCAAAGTCCACCCCGTTTCCGAAGAAAAGGGGTCGTCTACCGTACATTTCCAGATCTATCACCACTCCAGCCATGGAAGGGTGGTTTTTGGCCCATTGGGCTGCTATTCTCAGAGAGGGGACGATCTCTCGGCTCCATATGGTCCTGTCCCAAGGGGATGGGGCAGTTGTCCATTCTCCATTGGCTCCCACAGCGTACGAGGGAAGGTCTCTTGTGGATGGCCCCCCTGGAAAGTTGACTCCCAAAAGCCACCTCACACCCGTGAACCTGAGAAGGAAGTCGAGCCTCTCCCACGAGGA
>JAPWUY010000075.1 GCA_028275295.1 Thermodesulfobacteriota bacterium
TTGCTCGTCATTATTGAGATGGCACCAAGCAAAGCACAGACGACCATCACGAGGAGCGCGACCACCAGTGCTGCCCCACTTTCCCTTCCCTTTTCAGTCCTTCCCATCTCCGATAAGCGTTCCCTCATCTTCCTTCCCCTCGAGTGCCATCAGGCAGGGCAATTTATATTGCGGATTTTCACCTTTTCAGTTATTGTCCTCCGCCTTATTCCGCCAATGCCCGCAAGGGGCTTCCTCGTTCTCGCTGTGATCGTCAGGGTATACGCCTGGCAGCTATCCCTCACTGTCCCGGTCGTGTCTGGACATCTACTTGTCACTGGGTCCATGCAGTCCGATGGATCCGCCTCAACCTGGAGATCCTCGATGTAGTCCACAAGGGGCTGTGCGCCCGCCAGGCCAACTCCCTCGCTCACCGTGAGCACCGGATGATTGGGATCTGTCCTGTTTATAGAATAGACCTTTCTCTCGAGCCTCATCAGCATGGATCCTGAACCATAGCCAGGAAAAGCCCCGTGGCCTCCAGGGTCATTGTACGCACCACATGGCCCTCCTCCGGGATTGTGCTGGATCTTCAGCGCGGCCTCCTGCACCTGGGTAACACAGAAGATGCTCGAGTTGAGACCGTCAGTTATCACGATCAGATCGTTTTCACAGAAACAGAGCCTTCGACCACCAGGGCCACACTCGGTGGCCTGGCTAGATGCTCCTGGTGCGCACACAGCTTGAACATTCAGCTCAGCGCTTGGGCTCGGCATGGGATCACGAATCGTTGTCTGAACCGTGGTGTCACCGTACATGATCTCTATGGTATCAGGACCGTTCGTGCCACCGTCTATTATGTGGATGGCATTGATTGGCGAGCCCCCCCCTGTGCCAGAGGTTGCCCTGGCATCCTCCAGATGATAACCCGCCATACGCATGTCCCTGGTTATTGTCGCTGCAGCGACCCTCAAGTTTTGGTTCATCTCGCTCACTTGGTCCACTAGCACTTGGGACTTCTCCTGGGATCCGAACAGATTGTAAATCCCCGCAAGAAGTATCATCGTGAGAAGCAAAGCCAGGAGGACCTCTATCAGGGTGAATCCCAAGAAAGCCGCTCTCCTCATTTCAAGCCTTTTGGCCTCCATTTTTTCCCTCGCCTTTGGCCCTTCCCCCTTTTACTCCGCTAACAAACTCACTAGCCTGACCGTTCTGCCCCCCCAGGTCACCACAACTTCCACTTCCCTCATGTTCGCGCTTGTGAGACCGGGCCAGCCCGTGGCCGACCGAACCGTCCAGGTCCTGCTGAACCTGCCCAGCTTTCCATCGGGGTCCAGAAGCTCTGGGCACTCTATGCCCAGCTGAGGATCTCCTCCGGGGCAAATTTGGGGGCTCGTGCTGCTCTCCCAAGAACTTGGGCCCCGTGCCTGCATCTGTTCCATCACGTCCTGGGCCATCCTCAGGGCCACAGCCATTCTCCCGCTATATTCCGCGGCATTGATGGAAGCGCTTTGCATCTTGGCCATTGCCAGCAGGGCCACGGCTATTATGAAGAGGGCAACTGTCACCTCCAGGAGAGTGAATCCTTTAAGCGCTCTCTCGTTTCCTCGGCTCATGATACCCTCTCCAGAAAGATCCTGCCCGTAGGTTGAACCCATACCTTGAACCTCGCCCCACTCGCAGCCCTCAAATCCACGCATCTTTGGGCCTCCGTTGAGGGCACGGATGCAGTCCCGTCCACATTGAAAATCACGTTTCCGTCTTCGAAAGGTCTGCCCAATAGGGTCACGCTCGAGGGCAAGGAGACGGGAGGCACATCCACTATGTCGTTCCAGGTGCAGTCAGCGTCCTGTTGCGCCCTCAGGCATCCGGCATTCGCTTCCTGAGTCCTGAAGGTTCTGCCGTCGGCTGCGAAGATTACCCTATGGGCACGCATGGTGGAAACGGCCCTGCCCTTGGCTTTCATGAACTCGCCAAAGACGTCTCGGGAGGCCTTCTTGACTTCTCTGAGAGGCTTCCCAGCAATCCAATTGGGGATTCCGATAGCTGCAGCTATACCGATTATGGCCACGACTATCATGAGCTCCAAAAGGGTAAAGCCTCCACGGGCCGAAGGTGAACTCCCACCGCGACACTTTTCGCGCATTTTTCGAGCCCCTCCCATGCAAGACTCCTTTCCGGTAGATTCTGGGGCCAAGCTTTTCCTTTCCCTCCTGAGGACCTGGACCTCATCTCTTCTCAGAAGGTCAACTCTGCAAGTCTCGTGCCAAAACTGTGACACTTACCCCTGCCCGCTAAGAGGCTCCTCCCGCCTCTTCTTTTCCGGCCTCTGCATAGGGGGCTATGAAAAGGAATGGCTGCTCTATGAAGCCAATTTCACAGTCCGTGGAAATCCGGCCCTATCTTAAAAGGCCCAAGTTCATGAAAGGAGCCCCAACCGGAAGGCCTTTTCCCATATGGGTCGGGGAACAGATCATGCCGGCCCTCCAAAAGGTGTCGTCAATGGAGCCCGTCAATACCGGAAGCCACCTCGGTTCCCTGGCTCAAATTGGGTCGCGATTCGAAAGGGAATGTTCCCAAGCGTGCGGGGGCTTGGGAATTGGGCGCCCAGGGTCACAGGTTCAAGAAGACAATTTCCCCTTTGCGCTAGGGGGATCGTTCCAAGCCGAATCCCTGGCAATGCCGGGATGCCCAAACCCAATTGATTTTTAGGGCTTCCACCGACAAAGGAGACCCAATAGGTGTGAGACCGGAAGGCAATGAGGGCACCGATACGTCAAACGGACAGATGCGAAGCCCCTTGAAGCCCCAACACCATACACCGACTGGAGCGCTCTCCGCGAAAATTGGGGTGGGAGTTAGGCCCTTCGCGTGAGCCTGGACCGAGCGGAGGCAAGTGTTGCTAGAGTTACACTTTTGACATGTATTGCCAAATCTTGGAAAGAGGAATAGATCTACGAGGCTCCGAGGGGAAGGGAAACGATGTTTGCAAGAAGAGGGATTGGGGACAGATAAAAGGGAACTCATTGGGACCGGAAAAGGGAAGCAAGCTTGCCAACTCTTGGCGAGTGGAAGGCGGAGGGAAAGCTCTCTTCTCCACTTATAGCCCTTCTCGGCCTTGGGTCTCTCAATACATCACAACCCCCCAGCCTCTCACTGCGGCCACAACGCCAGTATGTGGTGTTCTTTTCTCGTCTAACTCGGCCCCAATATCAGCTGGAATGCTGCTCGGCAGGCTACTTGTGACTGTGTACACATTCTCATTGGTGACAAGGGGGCTGCTCGGGACCCCAGTGCCAATGTACTTGCTCTCCACTACCTCCCCTGTCCCAAGCTCTATTCCCGCCTGCCCTCCCAGGGACTGGGCATCGTCACCCCTCGAGACCTTGAGCCCATATAGATAGCCCCTTCCTCTCCCGCACTCTCCTTCGGGCGAATATGTCGTGAACCAAACAATGTAGTTGTAATACACAGGTCTTGCCAGGACCTTCTGCCCTTGAGGCAAGGCCTTCACCCAGTTGATGGTCCCTGGGCACGAGCCAAGATCCTTCACCTCATAGAAGTAATCCTGAGTCGTGAGACTGAGGGGATCGTTCTCGTCTCCTGTTCCGAAAAGAACCAGATTCTTACCGTCCTCTGCCAGGGCTACTGCCGGTGGGTAGTATATGGGCCTGGGAGTTATAGCAGGCCTTTCATTCTGGGCAGTATTCCAGTTGGGGTTCGAGGGATCGAATAGCTTGCAGGGCTCCCATGTGGACATATCGGGATTTCTCAGATCCATCTTCCAGAGATTGCCCGATGTGTCGCCGAAGTAGATGGTCTCCACGTAGTAGTCATCGTCCATGTCCACAGCCCTTATGGCTGAAGGTACCCTGTTGAAAGCATCGCCTATCGCATATTCCGCAACAAGCCCGCCAGATGTAAGCAAAGTTCCCCTCTCTATGTCTATGATATAGAGCCTGTTTCCCCTGTTCTCGTTTCCTGAAAGCTGGGGCATCCACCCACCGCCGACAAAGGCAACCCACCTGTCCTCCACATTTCCTCCCACTCTGAGCTTGATCCTCCCAACAGCCGGCATGGACCAGGTGTAGCCCATGTTGTTCTCGCCATTGTCATCCGTGTACTCCCAGAGCACCCTGGGTGCCTCAGGGTTCGTTATGTCCAAGGCGAAGTATCCCCTTCCGCCATCCCTCATCCCTGAAATGAGAACCGTGCGCCAACCTGCCATACCCGGGAAGACCGTGCCAGAGGCCCCTGTGGCCTTCATATCAAAAGCCACAGGGGAGGAATCCACGAAGAATTTGTGGACCTGTCTCAAATCCTTCAAATTGGCCAAGGCCATTTTGGGAATGTAAGCCCAAAGCTCGGTTCCATCATCATCCTTGAGCACTCCCCCTTCATCGTAATAACGATCCTTGATGGCATGGAGCATCCCTCCATTGCTACCCACATAAACAATGGACCTTCTCGTGGCATTTGCCAGAACGAAGGACTGGTAGTCCGTTGCGGGATATCCCATATTGGGCCTTCCAACGACCAAGGGCCTGGAATGATAGATGTCAGCGAGCTTCCAGTCAGCCCTTCTCTTCCCCCTGTAACGGCCGCCGTCGACTCCCGGATCATGCACAAAGGAAATCACAGTCTCCGCATCTGAGATCTCATATGGAGTTCCGTTCCCGTCTATGTCATCTGTAGACGAGAGGAGGTAGGCCTTCAAGGTAGCGGCCTGACCAGTGGAGAAGGGAGTGAGACCTGAATCCATGGATGTGTTGGCGAAATTACCTCCTGTGCCCAGGATCGATGTGAAAAGATTCCTCGACGGTTGCCCGTTTATGGAAGCCCCTGCATCTCCGTCTCCACCCCATTGCTCCACAGGATCCCCGACAGAGCCGTCTCTATTGATCTTGAACTTGGCAAGATGTCCCGCCCAACCACTGCTTGCCCCGTAATCGAAGTAGGAGAGATAGAGCCTGTCTCCCTGCCTCGACATGGACATGTCGGATCTGGTAAAAGTCCCGGAGCCTATTCCCGAAAATAGCTGATTGAGTATCTCCGTGAGCTCATTCACATTGCTTGCGAAGAAGGCCCCAGGGGGCCTCGAGACAAAATAGGCCTCGCCATAAGGCCACCCCGCCTCGGCTATCCTGTTGAGATTGTCGGCCTGGGCCGGATCCAACCCAAATCCCACAACCAGGGTGTAAGGCCCTTTGTTCCCTGACATCAGGCCCTTGAGCTCCTGGGCTGCTGTTATGGGAGCGGTGCAAAGATCGTATCCTTGGGTGGGATCGCAGTCGCAAGTGTCGAGCCCGTCAGTGAGGAGGAGAACGAAGTTCTTTCTACAGTTGTCCCTGCTTGGGGCATCTTGCTGGATGTAGCTTTCGAAGTACTTCTTCGCCCACCTCAAAGTTGCGGCAAGAGGGGTTGCCTTCCCTCCAGCTGTCCCAGGCCAGCTTGCCACCTGAGTGGAATTGGGGGCCAAGGAGGTCGTATATGGCATTGTGGTGTAAACGTAGTTGGTGCTTTCTGGGTTGGCCTTCCATCTCTCCAACGAGATGAATCTTCTGATCTCGTTTTTCTTATCTAGATTCCAGTCGTTCGTCCCAGCCAGGGGCAAATTTACGAAGACCACATGGTCATCACCTGAAAGATTCGCATTTTCTTTTCCTTCTGACCCGGGGAAAAATGGATTGGGCTGCCCGCTCTCCCTCCATGTTCCCCAAGGAGTCCCAGAAGCAGAGCCACTTGGAGTCCCACTCCGTCTCACATAGCTCCAGGCATGGGGCCTGTCTGTCGTGCCGTAGCCAGGATAACGGAAGTAATCGAACCTGTACCTAGCCGGAGCAATGTCGCACCTTTTGCCAGTCCTATCGCAAGCTGGAGGGCCCGGTTCGTCTGGTGGGACGCACCATATGGTTGACCCCCCTGTCTGTTTGCACTCGTATCCCTCCAATCCTCCCTCTGGCACAAGTGTCCAGGACGAACTTGTTGGGGCCGGGGTGACTTCCAAGGTCACGGGATCTATGTAACCTCCCGAACCCGCTGAAGCACTCCAGTTGCCAGTGGTTGTGATCCAAGTGGTCCCGTATCGTTTGGGCTGAGCCCCAGTGGTCTGAGGAGGTGGGTCATATTTCCTCCAGACTTGGCATCCGGGCGCATTGGTCACCCTCGTCCAACCAGACGGTGGGGGAGGTAAATTGTTGGGACCACCGGTGGCAGGATATTTGTCGTACCAGGTGGCACTCGGCGTTACGCTGGGGTCATAGGTATCCGATGCGTCCGTGTACGTCCTCACGCCATACTCGATGTAAGACCCTTCAAAGTACCACCTGTATTGGTAGATCACTCCGTCCTTGTACTCGGGGACCACATTGGTGATAGTGAGCTCCACCTCCTCGTTTCGCAGATCGCAAGTCTTGCCAGAGATGGCAGAAGGGGGAGAGCCCTGGATACAAGTCCGAGGCACCTTGAATTTCGTTCCAACTGAACCTGTAATGGTTCTGCTACACCAAGAGAAGCTAGTTGCATTGGTGGAGGTGACATTGGTGCTCCATGAAGTGGCACTCGTCTTCTTTTCCAGAACCTCCCATCTTAGGGGATCATCGGTCGTGGTTCCGGGCACAGCAGGGTAGATCTGGTAATATTTGGCCCTCACCTGGGGGATTCGGTCGCTCATGTATGTGGCAAAGCCAAGATTCACCCCACCCCTGTAATCCTCTCCAACTGTCAGGCCATCGAGAACCTTGTTGAGGGCCTCCTTCGCCTGATAGAGCTTGGATGCGGGGTGGTTTCCGCCGCTTGCCAGCTTGGTAGCGTCCGGGTCCGATTTTCTGTCAGGCCTTACGGTCCAAACGAGATTTCCGCTGGCATCTCGATATGGGTTACCATCTTGGTCCATGACATCGTTTCGCCACTGCTGCCCCGATGGCCTCACTGCGACACCGCCCGGATTCGTATAGGGCACATCCTGCATGGAGTCGGAATTGTCGAAGATAATCATCACATTGGGAAACTGGGGCTCCCCTGCAAAATAAGGAACGTCGTCCGCCATCGCCCTTCCGAGGCCCAAGGCAACCCAAAGGGAAACAACTAGGTAAAAGAGGCGTCTAACCGTCATCTCGACCCTCCTTCCGGCTCCTTCAATACCCGTGCGGTCCCCCCGGGCGGTCCACTTCGCCCACAGGGGGCACCCTCATCTCTGCCACGATTCTCACTGTCCCAACCCCTCTGGTATCTTTGCCGTCAATTCTCACCAGGTAGACAGGAAATTGGCTCCCTCCTGCCCTCGTCTCTTTCCCCGCATCCTTGAAAACTTGGGATTCATCCGCATCATCAGTAGGACGGGCTATGGAGAACAGTGTGCCCCTCGAAGACCCAAAGGATTCGATAGTCTCGTTGAGCTCGGATCTTGATCTCCCACTCTGATATATCTCGTCCAGATTCTGGCTCAGAAGCCACTGAACCCCCGCATCAGCATTGGCGAATGCCTGGTGATATATCCTTTCCTGCCTAGATATCTGGAGGTCGGTGGTGCTGGTCATTATGGCCGAAGCCCCTAGTATGGCGCATATCACCATGACCAATAAGGCCACGACAAGGGCTGCTCCTCGCTCTTGGGATCGCGCTATAGGGCGATCTCCAACCTCCGACCTTTGGATATTCCGAGACATTTGGTGACCCTCACTGCAGATTTCGCACTCTCACAGTCTCCGTTATAGTCCTTCTCCTGTAGCCCGAACCCGGAACCGCCT
>JAPWUY010000077.1 GCA_028275295.1 Thermodesulfobacteriota bacterium
GGGCTCCGCACGCCCGTTAAAGCACGCCTGGGCTTGAACGAGACACATCCCCGTTAGGCCTGGGGCAGTTCGCCCGACCATCTCAACTAATAAGATGCCTCGGCATGGGCACGGCCTCGCAATGCGGGCGCACAGAGTGCGCCCCTCCGAGAAAACCGCCTTTCGCGTCATCTGGGGGCTTTTCCGCTAGGCGACCGGCGCTGAGCCTGGCCTCCCCTCGGAGGGGCGGGCTCAGCACGCCCGCAAGGAAGACCTGGCCGCCACCGGGGCATATGCCCATTAGGCTCAAGGGCCCGTATCCAACCATTTGCCTGTAATGAAATCCCCAAGCCTATATATGGCCTTGCAACAAGGCCGCGAAGCCCATCCCTGGATAGAACCTTGGCCAGTAGAGTCCTCCCGTAACCTATTGGAGAAGCCTCACAACCGGCAACTCTCTCCCATGGGATGGGCCCCGTACCATTCCGACCTTGACATGAACCGTGGGCAATGCTACAAGTGTCCACGCACCAGCTCAAGAGCATTGGGATTTGAAGGACACTGGCTGCCCTACCAGCCTAAGAAGCAGTGGGGATGGAAGGGTTCAAGTCCTTTGTCCAACCATCTTCCCAGGAGGTGACAGAATGGGACGAAAGAGTTTTCTCTGTTTTCTCGCTCTGGCTTTCTTCCCCGGTTTTTCGGCTACCTTAGCCCCCTTGGCAAACGCCCAGCAGGCCCAGCCCATTGTGCTGGGTGCCCCCCTTGCCACAGCCTTCCTCTACGGGTGGGATGCGGAGAGAGGGATGAGGCTTGCGGTCGAGGAGATAAACGCCGCAGGTGGGGTCAATGTGGCGGGGCAGAAAAGGCCATTTCATCTCGAGGTCATAGACACTAGGGATCTAGAACCTGGTGTGCCCGTGAGCGATGCTCTCCTCGCCGTGGAAAAACTTATCCTCGAGAAAAAAGCGGACTTCATTGTTGGGGGCCCAGTTAGGTCAGAAGCTGCTCTCGCTGCTATGGATCTTCTGTCCAAGCACAAAAAGATCTCCATTCTGACAACAGGAGCTCTCACCCCCAAATACCACGAGCGAGTGGCGGAGGAGTACGAGAAGTTCAAATACTGCTTCAGGATCACGGGCGAGTCCAAGTGGATGGTTAAGGAGATCATCACGTGCCTGATGGACATAAAGGAGAGGTTCAAGCTCGACAAGATGTTCATAATGGTCCAGGACGTGGCTCATGCCAGGGCCGGAGGAGACATTATAGAGAAACTGGCCACGGAGAAGGGATGGCAGGTCACTGGGAAAGAGGTCTATCCCACGGGAACAACTGATTTCTCCATGGGGCTTCTGGCAGCGAGGAGAACCAAGGGCCAAGTGTTGCTGATATGGATGGACATGCCGGAGACTTCGATTCTCCTCAAACAGTGGTATGACATGAAGGTGGCAGCTCTTCCTTTTGGCTCCATAATAGCAGCGGCTGAACAGCCCGGCTTCTGGAAGGCCACGGAGGGGAAAGGCGAATTTTGCTTGGCCAATGTGGTCAATGCGGGCAATGCCCCATCTCAGGCTACACCCTGGACCATGAAATTCTACGACGCTTATACCAAGAGATGGGGGGTCGAACCCGAAGGCTATGGCACCTCTAGCAGTTACATGGCCCCTTATGTTCTCAAGGATGCCATAGAAAGGGCTGGGACCTTGGATCCTGAGAAAGTTGTCGAGGCCCTGGAGAAAACGGACTTGATGGGAGTCTATGGGAGGATAAAGTTCGATCCCAAGAGCCACCAGGTGATCCCGAGTCTCGACCCTCAGGAGGGAGCGGTGGGCACCATATTCCAGTGGCAAGCTGGAAAGAGGGTCGTTGTGTTCCCGCCGAAAATAGCCATGGGGCAGATCCAGCTTCCTCCTTGGATGAAGTGACGGACGGGGGATTGGGTCCGGATGGAGATCATCGTATACGGGATAGTGAACAGCGTTTCACTGGCTCTGATGGCCCTCGGGTTCACATTGGTGTACGGGATAAGCCGCTTGCCCAACTTTGCCCATGGAGCCTTTTACATCCTCGCCGGCTATCTGGCATGGGTGGGCATAAGGTCCCTCAACATGGGATACATTGTCTCGGTCCTCTTGACCATATTCGTTGTGGGGATCCTCGGGATGGCCATGTACAGGTTCTTCCTGATTAGGGTCAGGGGAATGCCCATCTCCGAGATAATAGCCTCCTATGCCATGGGGCTTTTCATTCTCGAAGCGCTGAGATGGAAGGGCCTCAAAGGGATGACCTTCACCCTCCCAGTGATCTATCCCGGGACCATCTTCCTCTTCGATGTCCCCGTGGACTACCAGAGACTACTGGTTGTGGCAATAGGAGCAGGTATAGTTGCCGGACTTTGGCTCTTTACCAAGTTCACCCGCCTGGGGCTCGCCTTGAGGGGTATAGCCCAGGATGAGCAGGCAGCCATGATGCTGGGTATAGACTCCGATGCCATGGCGACTGTTGCCACGGGCCTGGGCTCGGCACTCGCTGCGGTTGCGGCAATAGTGCTTCTTCCCCTGGGGAACATAGTGGTGGAGGCAGGGTATCAGGTCCTGATATTCGCTGTGGCCGTGTGCATCGTTGGAGGGCTCGGGAGTTGGGCAGGCGCTATCCTCGCCTCATTCATAATTGGATTCGCTCAGATTCTGACAGTTTCCTACATGCAGTCCCACTTCCAGGTCGTGGTGGCCCTTTTGGCCATAATACTCACTCTCATAGCCAAGCCTTCTGGGCTTTTCGGAAGGCAGAAACAATTGGAAGAAAGGGTGTGAAACGAGAAATCTGGTATTCCAAATGGCCGAGGTTCAGAGAAGAAAGGAGAGGCTAGACAGAGGAATCAAGGTAAGGGCCGAGTCCATATACGCCGTAAGCTCCTGGGAAGAGGCTGCCTACCTCCTAGCACCCAGAATCATCTTGGTCCTGGGATTGCTTTTAGCCCCCCTTTTGGTCCAGAGTCCCTACTGGAAGAGGGTCGTCACGGTTGTGTGCGTCTATGGACTTCTGGGGCTGAGCTTCGACTTCTTGGCTCACTTCGTGGGCCTTGTCTCCCTAGGTGGGGCCCTGGCAACGGGGGTTGGGGGCTATGCCTCGGCCTTGGCCAACAAGGCCTTAGGTCTCCCAGTTTTCCTCTCGATACCCCTTGCGAGCCTTGCAGGGGGCGTTGTGTGCACCGTGCTCCTTCTCCCCTGCCTCCCCTTGAGGGGAGTGTATTTCGCCATCGTCACCCTGATGTATCCCCTCGTCCTATCGAGACTCGTTGAGGCCTTCAACATATTGGGAGGCACAGATGGAATTCCTGGAGTTCAGGGATTCGGGGGGCCATGGGCGGAATCGTACATCATCATAAGCGCACTGCTTCTCTGCCTTTTCGGACTAAGGAGGCTCGTAAACGAGGACCTCGGGCTGATCCTCAGGGGTGTGAAGGACAATGACCAAGCAGTGAAGGCCTCCGGCATAAGTGTAACTAGGTACAAGGCCATAGCTGTATTCATAGCCTCCACATTGGGGTGCCTCGCTGGCGCGTACCTCGCACATTTGTATATGTGGGCAGGCCTTTCCCTTTTTGCCCTTGACTTCTCCATCCTCCCCATTGCAGCCACCGTGATCGGGGGAGGGGGAACCCTGGTCGGAGCTGTGGTGGGCAGTATGATTCTCATTCCGCTATCGGAGCTTCTCAGGGAATTCGGGACCTTGCGGATCGCCTTCTATGCTCTGGTTCTCATGGGCTTCATAGTGGTGAGAAGCGAGGGTCTCATGGTCTGGGCTCAGAGAAAATATCATCAGTTCGAGAGATGGGTCCAGATATGAACATGGACAAGCCTTTACTGAAGGTGGAAGGGCTGAGCAAGACATTCGGTGGGCTCCAGGCTGTGCAGGATGTGAGCATGGTCCTCTATCAGGGCGAGATCCTGGGCATAATAGGGCCCAACGGCTCAGGCAAGACAACCCTGGTCAATCTCATAACAGGTTTCATAAAGCCAGATAAGGGGTCAGTGAAATTTCGGGGGAGGGATATTGCAGGCTGGCCTCCCCACAAGATCGCAGATCTGGGAATAGTGAGGACCTTTCAGAATATGCGACCCTATTACTCCCTCGAGGCTTACAGGAACTTGATAGTGCCCCTCAACTCACCAAGGGCCAAGAGGATGGGCATGGGTCGATGGGGAGAAAGGGATACGGTTGCTTTGGACATACTCGAGGAAATAGGATTCGAGAGGGATTCCTTCGTCCCTTACAAGAAGGCCTCTGCCCTTCCAACGGGGTATCTCAAGAGGCTCGAGCTTGCAAGATGCCTTGCCCTGAAACCAGAGGTGATCATAGCAGACGAGCTCTTCTCGGGCTTGAGCGCGAGCGAGATAGCCTCCCTCGTCCCCCTCATAGAGAAGCTCCAAGGAGGGGGAATAACCTTCATAATGGTGGAGCACAGGCTCAGGGAGCTCTTCAGCTTGGCCAACAGGGTCATCGCTCTGGACTTTGGGACCAAGATCTGCGAGGGCTCTCCCAAGGAAGTCATGGCGAACCCGAGGGTGAGGCAAGCATACTTGGGGCCAGGGGGAAGCGACTGAGGATGCTGCAAGTGAGAAGGCTCATGGTCTTTTACGAGAACATGTTGGCGATCAACAACGTGGACCTGGAGGTGCCCCCTGAGAGGATAGTGGGTGTTTTCGGATCCAATAGCGCCGGGAAATCCACCCTGATGTACACCCTCTCGGGCATCATACTGGATATGAGGAGAAAGGAGGAGATGGCTGGGGGCGAGAGGATAACAGTTGCGGGGGAGATCCTCTACAGGGGAGAGCATATAGAGAATCTCGGCCCCAGCGAGAGGGCTCGGATGGGGATCGTGCTATGTCCTGAAAGGAGAAGAATCTTTCCAGAAAGCAGCGTTCTCGACAACTTGAAGATAGGAGCATTCCTCGCAACCAAGGAGCAAGCAAGGAGCACCTTGGAATTCGTGTTCTCTCTCTTTCCCAAGCTCAGAGAGATAAGGAGAAGACCAGGGGGTTTTCTGAGCGGAGGGGAACAACAGATGCTCGCAATCGGCAGGGCCCTCATGGCCCAGCCCCGTCTACTGTTGCTCGATGAGCCTCTTATGGGCCTGAGCCCCCTTATCCAGTTCATGCTCATGGAAGCGGTAAAACAAATAAGACAGGAGCGAAGAATCTCCATCCTCATAACGGAGCAGTATGCTAGGCCAGTCTTGCCAGTCGTGGATGAGGGATATGTCCTGGAGCATGGCTCTGTGGTGCTCAGGGGAACCGGACAAGAGCTATTGGAGAATCCTGATGTCACTTCAGCGTACTTCGGGGTCTGAGAGAGAATGAAACTCGAAGCACAATCCAAGGGAACCCACTTGTTCCATGGAGTGGAATACTGGGCCTCCCGGGTTCCTTCTAAAAGGGCCCTGATCTACCTGGGGAAGACCTTCTCCTTCGGGGAGCTCAGGGAATTGGTTTGGCGCTTTGCCAGGGCCCTCCATGAGCTGGGTGTGGAAAGGCAGGAGAGGGTGATGCTGTACCTTCCCAACTGCCCAGCTTGGGTCATAAGCTACCTCGCTACCTTGAGGATAGGGGCTGTCCCCGTGCCTGTGTCGCCGATTTATACTGCCCATGAGATAGGTTACATGATAGAAGATTGCCAGGTGGGGACAGTTATATGCCAGGACACTAACTTCGGTTACGTGAGGGAGGTGATGTCCAGAACCCCTCTGCAGAGGGCCATAGTCAGCAACTTGGCCGACCTTCTGCCCCTGTGGAAGAAAGCTGTGGGGGCCCTCTTCGACAAAGTGCCCAGGGGGAAAGTGGAAAAGGGTAAAGGGATTTACAGGTTCCAGGATTTGGTCAGGAAATATCCTCCCGACCCCCCGAAAGTGGAGGTGGACCCCGTCGAGGAGTTGGCTTACATCCTCTACACAGGAGGCACAACCGGTTTTCCCAAAGGAGTGCCGGGAAACCATCTCGGGATGCAGTCATACATAAAGGATCTCATGGAGGACGTCCTCGGAGAGCATCTGAGGGTGGGGGAGGACGTCTTTGTTTGTGTGGCACCTTTGTACCACATAATGGCCCAGGGATTCTTCTTGGCTGTTGGGCTCAATTCGGCAAACACCACGGTCCTCATGCCAGTTCCCCAAGTGGATGCAATCCTCAGGGCCATCGAGAAATACAGGGCGAGATGGTTTCTGGGAGTGCCCACCCTCTACCGGATGATCCTGGAAAACGACAGGCTGGACAGATACGATCTGAGCTCCCTTCGCTATTGCTTTTGCGGTGGAGACGTGCTAGCGAGGGAGATTGCCAAAAGATGGGAGGAGCTTCTGGGGATATACCTTTACCAGGTCTATGGCTCTACGGAGGCGGGCCACGTCTCGTACAGCAGGCTCGGGGAGAGGCCAAAGCCCATGTCCCTGGGATATCCCCTCAAGTCCCGAAAGTGCCTGGTAGTGGACCCGGAGACCTTGCGTCCTGTGGGACCGGGGGAGGTGGGGGAGCTTCTCGTGACCTCCCTCCACTCTGTGAAATACTATTGGAACAAACCCGATGAGACGGCTCGTTCCTTCATCGAACTGAACGGAGAGGTCTATTATCGAATGGGGGACTACGTGACCCGGTCTCAGGATGGCGAGCTCTTTTTCATGGAGCGGTCGGCCGATGTGATCAAGTGCAAGGGTTACAGAATCTCTGCCTCGGAGGTGGAGGCTGTCTTGCAGGATCATCCCACAGTTGTTGCAGCATGCGTTGTGGGTGTGCCGGATCCCAAGCTGGGAGAGAGGATAAAGGCAATGGTGGTCCTGAAGGAGGATGCGCGGGGGGTTGGAGCCGCAGAGCTCCTCCAGTGGTGCAGGAAAAGGCTCGCTCCTTACAAGGTCCCCCATTACATAGAGTTCAGGGACATGCTTCCCAAATCCAAGGTGGGGAAGCTCCTGAGAAGGGAGCTTAGGGAGGAGGAGAGAAGAAAGGCCGGGAGGGGTTGACCAGGACTAATGGAATAAAAGGTTTGAGCAATTGAAGATGGGAGGGGCGGGCTCCGCACGCCCCCAATGTCGGCGTCACGCCAACCCGAATGTGGCGTCTTTTGGCCACCATGCCCTCGCCAATGAGCCGGTGACGAGGACGTGCCGCGGTTTGCGTCCGGCCCGTATTTGCGGGCGCGGAGACCGCGCCCCTCCGAGAAAATCGCCCTTCGCATCGTTTCCAGGTCTTCCCCGCAAGGCCACCCTAGCTCGCATAGCCCACCCCGCGGAGGGGCGGGCTCGGCACGCCCGGGAGGATGGCATCACGCGATGCCGGGGTCCCTCCTTTTGGCTATCGGCCCCTCGCACACTGCCGGTGAGCACCACATGTTTCGGCTCGAGTGTAGGCCGTATTTCCGGACGCGCAGAGCGCATCCCTCCGAGAAAACGGCCGTCCGCGCCATCTCGGGCCTTTCCCCGCTAGGCCATCTTAGCCTTGGGTTGTCCACCCCTCGGAGGGGCGGGCTCGGCATGCCCGTCAAGATGGCAAAGGCTTGACCGAGCCATCTCCCTATCAGGTCACGGGCCAGCCGCCTGGTCACCTCGGGTAATGGGACGTATGGGTATACGCATGGCCTCGCAATGCGGGCGCACAGAGTGCGCCCCTCCGAGAAGACCGCCTTTCGC
>JAPWUY010000078.1 GCA_028275295.1 Thermodesulfobacteriota bacterium
GTGGACATGGACCCCTTCTTGGAAAAGCTCAAGGCCGTGAAGCCCTACTTCATAGCAGGAACCCCTCCTACGGACAAGGAGAGGCTCCAGAGCCCCGAGGAGAGGAAGCTTCTCGATGGTTCGTACGAGTGCATCCTTTGCGGGTGTTGCACCTCCTCGTGTCCTTCTTTCTGGGCGGACAAGGACTTCCTGGGGCCAGCAGCACTCCTCAAGGCATACAGGTTCATCTTCGACTCGAGGGATGAGGGCACCCAGGAAAGGCTCGTGATACTGGACAACAAGCACGGACTGTGGAGATGTCATACCATCTTCAACTGCGCTGAGGCCTGCCCCAAGGGGCTGAATCCCACATGGGCCATAGGAAAGCTCAAGCAGAAGGTGATAAGGGAGAAATTCTGAAAGTTGCCACATCCGGGCACAACTGTCGTGAGCCCGAGGGAGCTGATTTTCGAGGGAAAGAAGCTCCAAGCTGGAGAGCCATAACGGAGAGTTCCATGAAGATACACGAGTTCCAGGCAAAGGAGATGTTGAGGAGTCACGGGATCCAGGTGCCCAAAGGGGGGCCTGCCACTTCGGGGGAAGAGGCAGTGGAGGTTGCGAGGAGGGTAGGAAATGGTCCCTGGGTCATAAAGGCACAGGTCCATGCTGGGGGAAGGGGAAAAGCGGGGGGCATCCTCATGGCCTCCTCCCTGCATGAGGTGGGGGAGGTCTCCTCCAGGCTTCTTGGGGCGAGACTCGCGACAGTCCAAAGTGGGCCTCAGGGGCATTTGGTCAAGAAGGTTCTGGTGGAAGAGGCCGTGCAAGTGGAGAGGGAGCTCTATGCTGGAGTTGTGGTGGACAGGTCAGAGGGAAGGGCCGTGTTGCTCCTCAGCGCTTCGGGAGGGGTGGAGATCGAGACCCTGGCCAAGGAAAGGCCCCACGAGATAGTGAGGGAATTCCTGGAGCCTTGGGGTGAGCTTCCGAGCTTCAGGGCAAGGAGGGCATGCTTCGCCCTGGGGTTGGATGGAGAGGTGAGGAGTCAGGTGGAGAAGGCCCTGAGGGGCCTCTGTTCCCTTTTCCACGAGGAGGATTGCACCCTCGCGGAGATAAATCCCCTTGCCATAACCAAAGAGGGAGTGGTCCTGGCACTGGATGCCAAGATAAACCTGGATGACAACGCCCTTTTCAGGCATCCCTCGTGGTTCCAGCTGAGGGATCCGGAGGAAGAGGACCCTCTCGAGGTGGAGGCCAGAGACTATGGCCTGAGTTACGTGAAGATGGATGGGACCATTGGATGCATGGTCAATGGCGCCGGTCTAGCCATGGCCACCATGGATGTGGTCCTTCAAGTGGGGGCTAGACCCGCCAACTTTCTCGATGTGGGAGGAGGGGCGAGGGAGGAGGTGGTATCGAGGGCCTTCGAGATCCTCCTCAAGGATCCAAAGGTCAAGGTGATACTGGTGAACATCTTCGGTGGAATAACCAGGGGAGATGTCCTCGCCAGGGGGATAGTGGATGCGGCCTCCAAGCTCCAGGTTCATGTGCCCATAGTGGTTCGGCTGGAAGGGACAAACGCCCAAGAAGGCCACAGGATATTGGAGGAGAGTGGTCTTAGAATCCACGTGGCAAAGAGCATGGTGGAAGCGGCTAAACTGGCGAGCACGCTGGGGAGGAATTGATGGCCATCCTGGTAGATGAGGAGACGAGGGTCCTGGTTCAGGGAGTAACGGGCAGGGAAGGAAGCTTCCACGCCAAACAATGCTTGGATTATGGGACCAAGGTCGTGGCTGGAGTCACCCCTGGGAGGGGAGGGAGGACAGTAGAGGGCATCCCTGTATTCAACACCGTGAGGGAAGCTGTGAGGGAAACAGGGGCGAATGCCTCCCTCATATTCGTCCCTGCCCCTTCTGCGGCAGATGCCATCATGGAGGCAGCGGAGGAGGGTGTTGGGCTCATTGTGTGCATAACCGAGGGGATACCCGTTCGGGACATGATCCAGGTGAAGGCATACCTCAGGGGCAAAGGCACAAGGCTCATAGGCCCCAATTGTCCTGGAGTGATCTCCCCTGACAGGGCCAAAGTGGGGATCATGCCAGGTTACATCCATCGTAGGGGAAGCGTGGGGGTGGTATCGAGAAGCGGCACCTTGACCTACGAGGTTGTCCATGGCCTGAGCCAAAGGGGTCTCGGTCAATCCACCTGCGTGGGGATCGGTGGCGATCCCATCGTGGGGAGCTCCTTCGTGGACATCCTGGAGCTTTTTGCCAAGGATCCCGAAACCGAGGCCGTTGTGATGATAGGGGAGATCGGAGGCACAGCAGAGGAGGAGGCTGCGGCCTTCATTCAGGAGAATTTCCGCAAGCCGGTTGTCGCCCTGATTGCGGGCCTGAGCGCCCCCGAGGGAAAGAGGATGGGCCATGCGGGAGCCATAATTTCAGGAGGGAGGGGAACGGCTCAGGACAAAATAGCAGCGCTAAAGGCAGCTGGAATTCCAGTGGCTTCGACCCCAGAGGCAGTGGCCGAGCTCGTTGCCAGTGTCCTGAGCTGATATGACCGAGGGAGGGATAGCATGGAGCTAGAGGAGCACTATGCAAAGCTCAGGGCCATGAATGCTGAGGCAGAGCTGGGAGGGGGACTGGACAGGATAGAGGCCCAGCATGCCAAGGGGAAGCTCACGGCCAGAGAGAGGATACACAAGCTTCTGGATCCTGGAACCTTCGAGGAGTTCGACAAGTTCGTGGTCCACCGCTGTTACGAGTTCGGGATGGAAAAGAAGAGGATCCTGGGGGACGGGGTGGTCACCGGCTATGGGAAGATAAACGGAAGGCCCGTCTTTGTCTTCTCCCAGGATTTCACGGTATTCGGTGGTTCCCTGAGCGGGCCATTCGGGGAAAAGGTGTGCAAGATCATGGACCTGGCTGTGAAGGCAGGGTGTCCCATAATAGGTCTCAACGACTCCGGTGGGGCCAGGATCCAGGAAGGAGTGGTGAGCCTGGCCAGTTACGGCGACATATTTCTCAGAAATGTGATGTGCTCGGGGGTCATACCCCAGATATCTGCCATAATGGGTCCATGCGCGGGAGGGGCCGTGTACTCTCCAGCCCTCACTGATTTCATCCTGATGGTGGACAAGACCAGCTACCTCCACATAACAGGGCCGGAGGTGCTCAAGGCAGTGACCCACAGGGAGGTGACCAGCGAGGAGCTAGGGGGCGCCAAGGTCCACACCCAGAAGAGCGGTGTGGCCCACTTCGTGGATCCCGATGACGAGTCCTGTCTGAGGAGGATAAGGGAGCTTCTCAGCTTCCTTCCCCAAAACTGGAAGGAGAAGCCCCCTAGGGTGGAGCCGACGGATGACCCTGAGAGGGAAGACGAGGCACTCCAGACAATGGTCCCGGCAAACCCGAAGAAACCCTATGACATGAAGAAATTGATACGAACGGTCGTGGACAATGGCTACTTCTTCGAGGTCCACGAGCACTATGCCAAGAACATGATAGTGGGCTTTGCTCGACTGAATGGCCAGGTTGTGGGAATAGTGGCGAACCAGCCAATGCACTTGGCAGGGTGCATAGATGTGGATGCATCGCTCAAGTGTGCGAGGTTCGTCCGAACCTGTGACTGCTTCAATATTCCCCTTGTGACATTCGTCGATGTCCCTGGTTTTCTTCCGGCCATCGATCAGGAAGAGAGGGGCATAATCAAGCACGGGGCCAAGATAATCTTCGCCTACTCCGAGGCAACGGTCCCCAAGGTCACGGTCATAACCAGAAAGGCCTATGGGGGTGCGTACGACGTCATGTCGAGCAAGCATCTGAGGGGCGATATAAACTACGCCTATCCGACTGCGGAGATAGCTGTCATGGGCCCAGAGGGTGCAGTGAACATCATCTTCAGGAAAGAGATCCAGTCTGCCGAGGATCCCGAGAAGGAGAGGGAGAGGCTCGTGAAGGAATACAGGGAGACAATAGCTACTCCCTATAGGGCCGCCTCCCTTGGCTACATCGACGAGATCATAGAGCCCAGGCAGACGAGGAAAAAGCTCATAAGGGCCTTGGAGCTCCTCAAGGACAAGGAGGACGTGAGGCCTCAGAGGAAGCACGCGAACATTCCCCTCTGATGGCCTTCTGGTTTCGCCATTTAGCGAGAGGAAGGGGTGGCGCCATGTTCGACGATAAGGCTCTCGAGGAACTCAAGGAAGCCGCAAAAAGGTGGGAGGAATCTCTAGCTCCGACCCTGGCCAAAAGACCGGAGAGAAAACCCTCCTTTGTGAACACCTCGGGAATCCCCATAGAGAGAGTCTACTTGCCCTTCCACGTGGCGGATCTCGACTACGAGAGGGACCTGGGGTTTCCTGGAGCCTATCCCTTCACGAGGGGGGTCCAGGCCACCATGTACAGGGGGCAGCTCTGGACCATGAGGCAGTACGCTGGGTTCGGGACAGCGGAGGAATCCAATAGACGCTATCGCTATCTCCTGGAACATGGCCAGACGGGGCTGAGTGTAGCCTTCGACCTTCCCACACAGATAGGCTACGACTCGGACCATCCCAATGCGTACGGAGAGGTGGGCAAGGTCGGGGTGGCCATAGACTCCATCCACGACATGAGGATCCTGTTCCAGGGCATCCCCCTGGACAAGGTGAGCACCTCCATGACCATAAATGCCCCTGCGGCCATCTTATTGGCCATGTACATGGCCGTGGCCCAGGAACAGGGGGTCAGAGGGGATCAGTTGAACGGGACCATCCAGAACGATATCCTCAAGGAGTACACATCCAGGGGAACTTACATCTTCCCTCCAGAGCCCTCCATGCGCATAGTCACGGACATCTTTGCCTTCTGCTCCAAGGAGGTCCCCAACTGGAACACCATAAGCATAAGCGGTTATCACATGAGGGAGGCTGGCTGCACTGCAGTGCAGGAAGTGGCCTTCACCCTGGCCAACGGCATAGCCTATGTGGAAGCCGGGCTCAAGGCAGGGCTCGATGTCGATGCCTTCGCCCCTAGGCTTGCCTTCTTCTTCTGCTGTCATCTGGACTTCTTCGAGGAGATAGCCAAGTTCAGGGCGGCCAGGAGGCTCTGGGCCCGGATAATGAAGGAGAGGTTCAAGGCCAAGAATCCTCGCTCCTGCATGCTCAGGTTCCACACTCAGACAGCTGGCTGCACCCTCACAGCCCAGCAGCCCAAGAACAACATAATCAGGGTGGCGTACCAGGCGATGGCCGCAGTCCTTGGGGGAACCCAGTCCCTCCACACCAACTCCATGGACGAAGCCCTGGCCCTCCCCACAGAGGAGGCTGTGCAAATAGCCTTGAGGACCCAGCAGATACTGGCCTATGAGTTCGGGGTCACGGAGACAGTGGATCCCCTGGGAGGTTCCTTCTACGTGGAGAGGCTCACGAACGAGATAGAGGAGAGGGCCATGGATTACATAAGGAAGATAGACGAGATGGGCGGTTCTCCCAGGGCCATAGAGCTGGGCTTCATCCAGAAGGAGATACAGGAAGCGGCCTACGCTTACCAGAGGGAGGTGGAATCCGGGGAGAGGGTGGTGGTAGGGGTCAATCGGTTCCAGGTCCAAGAGCCACCATTCAAGGCGATTCTCAGGGTGGACCCGGCTGTCAGGGAGAGGCAGCTCCAGCGGCTGGAGAAGATCAAGAGGGAGAGGGATTCCGAGAGGGTGAAGAGGGCGTTGGAGGGGCTTCGGAAGGCTGCTGAGGGCACAGAGAATCTCATGCCCCATATCCTCGAAGCAGTGAAATCCGAAGCCACCCTTGGAGAGATATGTGATGTCCTCAGGGAGGTTTTCGGTGAATATCAGGCATCGGTGATCATATGAGGAGGGTCCCACCATGGCAGCCTCGAGGAGGATAAGGGTTTTGGTTGCCAAGCCAGGGCTAGATGGTCACGACAGGGGGGCCAAGGTCTTGGCAAGGGCTTTGAGGGATGCGGGAATGGAGGTCATCTATACCGGGATAAGACAGACCCCCGAGCAGGTGGTCAACGCGGTGATACAGGAGGACGTGGATGTCCTCTGCCTTAGCAGCCTCTCTGGAGCCCACGATTATCTTTTCCCCAGGATCATGGAGCTCCTCAGGGAAAAGGGAGTGGACGACATCTTGGTCCTGGGAGGTGGAATAATCCCAGAGGAGGACATACCAGCCCTCAAGGCCGCTGGTATAGCGGAGATATTCGGGCCTGGATCTTTCACCTCGGACATCATCAAATTCATAGAGGAAAACGTGAAGGACCGCTCCGAGAGGAGGGGCGAGGGGGAAAGATGAGGATACTCCACATAGACCACATAGGCGTCGCATCCAAGGACATGGCCGAGGCCCTCAAGTTCTTCGTGGAAAAGCTCGGAATGGAGGCGAAGGGCTTCGAGACCATAGAGGACCAGAAGGTGAGGGTGGCCTTCCTGCCCCTGGGAGAGGGGGAGATAGAGATACTGGAGTCCACATCCCCAGATGGTCCTGTGGCCAAGTTCATAGAGGCGAGGGGAGAAGGGGTTCAGCACATAGCCCTGAGGGTCGATGACTTGGACTCTGCCTTGGAGGAACTCAAGGCCAAGGGAGTGAGGCTCATAGACGAGAAGCCGAGAATCGGTGCTGGTGGTGCTCGCATAGCTTTCATACATCCCAAAGAGACCCATGGGGTCCTATTGGAGCTCTGCGAGAGGAAGTGAAGGACCCCACACACCGGAGGTAGACAGAGGCAAATGGAGAAGCCCGGGAGGCTTGGGAAAGGAGGTAGAATCCCATGGGACCTGCCCTCGAGGGAATAAGGGTCTTGGATCTTTCCAGGGCCCTTGCTGGGCCTTACTGCACCATGATGCTGGGGGATATGGGTGCTGAGATCATAAAACTCGAAATCCCGGGAACAGGTGATGAGGCGCGCCACTACGGGCCGCCATTTCAGGAGGGGGAGAGCAGCTATTTCCTCAGTGTGAACAGAAACAAGCTGAGCATCACCCTCAACCTCAAGGATCCGAGGGGAAAGGAGATATTCCGGGAGCTGGCTAAGAAGTCCGATGTGCTTGTCGAGAACTTCAGGCCTGGAACAATGGAGGAGTTGGGCCTCGGATACGATTCCCTCAAGGGGCTCAACCCCAAGCTCATATACTGCGCCATAACTGGTTTCGGTCCCAAGGGCCCGGATTCCCAGAGGCCGGGATACGACCTCATAGCCCAGGGAATGGGCGGGATAATGAGCGTCACGGGTCCCATAGGAGGTCCGCCTTACAGGGTGGGAATCGCGCAAGCTGATATAACAGCTGGGATGTTCGCCGCATACGGGATCATGGTGGCCCTCTTCCACAGGGAGAGGAGCGGTCAAGGGCAAAAGGTGGAGACCTCTCTATTTCAGAGCCAAATAGCCCAGCTTACCTTCCAGGCGGGGAGGTTCTTCGCCACGGGCGAGTCTCCCAGACCCCAAGGGAATCAGCATCCCCTCATCGCCCCTTACGAGAGCTTCAAGACGAAGGATGGCCACATCAATATCGCAGTGGGTAACAATGCCCTTTGGTCCACCTTCTGCAAAGTGATGGGGCTGGAAAGCTACGAGAAGGATCCCCGATTCGACACCAATCCCAAGAGGGTCCAGAACAGGCCGGCTCTGGTGGA
>JAPWUY010000079.1 GCA_028275295.1 Thermodesulfobacteriota bacterium
GCCTCCACCGGGCAAAAAAAGGCTCGCCCAAAAAGGCCGAAGATGAGCTCAAGGAGGCAAGTAGACAGCGGAGATCGAGGGTCAGGTACCTGTCCCAGTGGGGCTTGTCTCCCCCGAAAGAAGTGCTGGAAATCTCTTGATGGTCCAATAATGGGAACTTCCTGGTTTGAAGGACTCGCTCATGGATAGACGATCACGGACAAGGAGCCTGGAGAAAAGAGAGATTATCGGGGGGCGGTCGAAGACGTTCCCCTCAGGAAGGCGAGAATTTCTGGAGAAAGGCCTGTATGTGATATGAGGTCCAGTGTGCCCCTTTGGAAGACCATATTGGCCAAGAGCATGACCAAAGCTCGGGATTTCTCCTTGCGCTTTGGCCTGGACGAGGAGCGATTGGCCAAAACCATAGAGTTCTTTCCAGCGAGGATAAATAGCTATTTTCTCCGTCTCATTCAAAGCCCGGAAGATCCTTTGGGAAGGCAGGTGATCCCCAATCCCTCGGAGCTTGAAGATGGAGATGATCCCATGGATCCCTTAGGTGAGGAGGCACAAAGCCCCGTTCCCAATCTCATCCATAGATATCCCGACCGTGTGGTCCTATTGGTCTCCAATCAGTGCGCGGTCTATTGCAGGTTCTGCAATAGAAAAAGGAAAGTAGCGAGAAGGTCAAATGGGAAGGGCCTATCTTTGGAGGAGGCTTTCCACTACATTGTCTCCCACAGGGAAGTCAGAGATGTCCTCATCTCCGGAGGAGATCCGCTCCTCATGGAGGACAGGCAGCTAGAGTTACTCCTGGCACGATTGAGGGCGATTCCCCATGTGGAGATCCTGAGAATAGGGACAAGGGTGCCCTCCGCCTTGCCTCAGAGGATAACGAGACGGCTTTGCAGGATTCTCAGAAGATACGCTCCCATTTACATCTCCCTTCATTTCAATCATCCCCTAGAGATCACGGATGTATCGGCTAAAGCATGCTCAATGCTCGCGGACTCGGGTCTTCCCCTTGGGTCTCAGACAGTGCTTCTCAAGGGAGTGAATGACGATCCCCAGGTGATACTGGATCTCATGGAAAAGCTGGCCAAGGTTCGTGTGAGACCCTATTATCTCTTCCAGTTAGATCCAGTAAGAGGTTCCAGACACTTCAGGACTCCTGTTGAACTGGGAATCGAGACATTGGAATTTCTCTCGAGAAAGCTTCCATTGGAGCTCATTCCCCACTTCGCCGTAGACTTGCCCGGAGGTGGGGGAAAGGTCACCCTCGGGCCTCGGATGTGGGGTGCCGAAAGAGAATCCATCTGGTATATTGACCAGAAATCGTGTCTCGGCCTTGCGGAGGGGAGAGGATAAGTGGGGGACTTTCACCAACATGGGTCCATAACGACGCTCCACGGCCTTTACGAGATCTTGGATCGAGGCGAATATCTGAGGACTCTGGAGAGGAGACTGGAGAGCTATTCCGAGAGCCTCAATATGGCCCTTTTGCTTCCATGTCTCTACAGAGACGTGAAGGCAGCTCAAGCCCTGAAGGGCATATGTTCCCAAATAGCCCGGGTGAGATACTTGAGGCAGGTGGTTGTGGCCCTGGGCGGCGCTGAGAGCCCCACCCAACTGAGGGAGGCCATGGAAGTCTTCTCAGAGGTGGAGACCCCCAGGACGAAGTTGAGGATCGTTTGGGTCCAAGGGCCGAGGATCCAGCAGATCCTCAGGGAAATGCAGAGCCTCGAGATATACACAGGGGTTCCGGGGAAGGGGCAATCTGTATGGCTTGCCTTGGGTTACCTCCTTGCATCTCAGGAAAGCGATTTGATTGCGCTCCACGACTGCGACATTCTGACCTATGACAGGGTCTTTTTGGGAAGGCTTTTGGAGCCCATAGCTGATCCCAACAGTGACTTCGAGTTTTGCAAGGGATATTATGCGAGGGTCTCCACATCCGAGAGGACATTCAAGGGGAGGGTCACGAGGCTTTTCGTGGTGCCTTTGGTGGATGCATTGGCCGAGCTTTTTCGTGACCAGGGAAGGGGGGAGCTGGAAAAGTTCTTCCTCTACCACAAAAGCTTCAAATACCCCCTGGCCGGAGAGGTGAGCATCTTGGCCAGAGTTGCCAGGGGGATCAACATCGCTTGCGACTGGGGGTTAGAGGTGAGCACCCTCTCAGAGGTGTATCACAGGGTTGCACCCAGAAAGATAGCGCAGATAGACCTGGCACCCAATTACGAGCACAACCAGCAGGAACTCTCCGCCCATGATCCGGAAAGCGGTCTCAGAAAGATGGTCGTGGACATAGGTAAGTTCTTCCTGGGCTACATCCGTTCCCACGGGGTTCCCCTGAGCGACTCCTTCTTGGATATGTTGGGTCACCTCTACTATGAGAGAGCTCTCGTGTTCATAAAGAGGTATAGCGATGATGCCAGGGTAAATAGCCTCAATTACGACAGGCACAAGGAGGAAATAATGGCTCGTCATTTCCAGGACTTTCTCTGGGAGGCGGCCGAGCGGTGTCGTAGGGAGCCGGGGATAGCCTTGGTGCCGTCCTGGAACAGGGTGCTATACTCCTTTCCCAAGGCCTACGAGAGGATCTTTCGGGCCGTTGAGGAAGACAATCTCGAGGCTAGGAAAACCTTACGCATCAAGGGAAAAAATCCCACCCGGGAAGACGGTGAGAGAAGCATACGGGCAGGAGAAAGGAGCGGAAAATGGCAGGGGAGGTAAAGACATTTTTTCTCTCTTCCGAGGTCGTACCTTTTGCCAAGACAGGCGGTCTTGCGGATGTTGCGGGCGCGCTTCCTGGGGCCCTGAGAGCCCTTGGAGTGGATGTGAGAGTGGCACTGCCCCTCTACAGGTCCGCAAGATCCGGAAATTTTCCCCTGGAGAGGGTGATCGAGAGAATCGAGGTGCCCCTGGGAAAGTGGATTCTCCCCTCATCCGTCTGGGCCACCGAGACGAAGGAGGGGGTCAAGGTCTATCTCGTAGAGAGGGAGGATATGTTCGACAGGCCCAATCTGTACGGGAATCCCATGGGCGACTATTACGACAATCTGGAAAGATTCTCCTTTTTCTGCCACGCCGCCTTGAGGACCCTCGAGGCCCTGGGCTGGAGACCCGATGTGATCCATTGCAATGACTGGCAGACGGGATTGGTCCCAGCTCTCATTTCTGGACCTTACAGACATTCTCCTCTGCTCAGTGGTATCCCCTCTGTTTTCACCATTCACAACCTGGGGTATCAAGGCATCTTCCCAGCGGAAAAGCTTCCACTCACTGGCCTGGACTACGGGGAGTTCTTTCATCCTGAAGGGGTGGAGTTTTGGGGTAATCTGAGCCTTCTAAAGGCTGGGATAGTTTACAGCAAAGCGATAACCACAGTGAGCCCAACTTACGCCAAAGAGATTCAGACCCCAGAGTTCGGCCTGGGAATGGAAGGTATCCTCCATCACAGAAGAGAGGTCCTGAGGGGGATCCTCAATGGCGTGGACTATACCCTTTGGAATCCTGCAACTGACCCCCATCTTGCCGAAAACTACTATCCAGGGAAGATGGGGGGAAAGAAAAGGTGCAAGGAGGCCCTCATCCAGGAGATGGGCTTGGAGGAGAGGCTCCTCCAAAGACCCCTTCTGGGCATGACAACCCGGCTTGCAGCCCAAAAGGGACTGGACCTGGTGACAGAGGCGATGGAGGAGATCCTCGCCTTGGATGTGGGCATGGTGATCCTCGGGACGGGCGAAGATTATTACCACAAGGCCCTCCAGAGGGCGGCTTTGGAAAATCCAGGGAAAGTGGCTGTGCGCATAGGATTCGATGAACCGCTGGCGCACAGGATAATGGCCGGGGTTGACATATTCTTGATCCCTTCGAGATACGAGCCCTGCGGGCTGACCCAAATGTATGCCTTCAAATACGGGACGGTCCCTCTTGTGAGGGCAACGGGCGGTCTGGAGGACACGGTGAGGCCCTTCGACCCCACAACAGGACAGGGAAATGGTTTCAAGTTCGGCCCCCACACCCGAGAGGCTTTCCTACAATGCATAAAGGAGGCTGTGAGGGTTTACGAGAAACCCGATCTCTGGAGGCTTCTCGTTCTAAATGGCATGAAAGAGGATTTCTCCTGGGAGAGATCAGCCAAAGAATACATCGACCTATACATGAGCGTTATGGGACGATGAGCTCATTGGGGGCCCCAAGATTCATCTGCATCCATGGCCATTTCTACCAGCCCCCCAGGGAGAACCCGTGGCTGGAGATGGTGGAATTGGAAGATAGCGCCTCCCCTTACCATGACTGGAACGAGAGGATAACGGCCGAGTGCTACGGGCCCAACAGTGCCGCTCGCCTCTTGGACCCTGATGGCAAGGTGAGGGGTCTTGTGAACAATTACGCCTTCATTAGCTTCAATGTGGGGCCAACTCTGCTCGCCTGGATAGAGAGGAACGCTCCAGAGGTAGCCCAGAGCCTCCTCGATGCGCACAGAGAGAGCATGGAAGCCCATCTCGGCCATTCCAATGCCATGGCCCAGCCATATGCTCACACCATACTTCCCCTTGATAGCCCAGAGGATATCCGGAGACAGGTGAGGTGGGGCATTGCCTCCTACCAGCGCTTCTTCGGCCACAGGCCGGAGGGCATGTGGCTTCCCGAGACGGCTGTGGACCTAAAGACCCTAGAGGTCCTGGCACAGGAAGGGATCAGGTTCACCGTCCTGGCACCCCATCAAGCGAAAAGGATAAAGCCTCTGGAGGCATCGGAATGGATGCACGTTCAGGAGGATCTCGATACAACCAGGCCTTATGAGTGCAGGCTTCCATCGGGAAGGAGCATAGCCATCTTCTTTTACCATGGCCCCATATCCAGGGCAGTGGCCTTCGAGGGTCTGCTCAATGACGGCGAGACCTTCTACAGGAGGCTCCTCTCGGTATTCGATGAGAAGAGGCCCGAGGCTCAACTGGCCCACATAGCCACAGATGGCGAATCCTACGGTCATCATCATCGCTTTGGAGAGATGGCCCTCGCTTATGTCATAGATAGGGTCCTGGCAGACCCCATGGTGGCCCTGACCAACTATGGAGAGTTCCTGGAACTTTTCCCTCCCAGATGGCAAGTGGAGGTGATGGAGAACACCTCCTGGAGTTGCGCCCACGGAATAGAGAGATGGAGATCGGACTGCGGATGCCGAATAGGTTCTGATGCCAGGTATCATCAAAGGTGGAGAGGTCCCCTCAGGGATGCACTCACATGGCTCAAGAAATCCCTGGATGCGATCTTCGAGGAAAAGGGTCGCAGGCTCTTCAAGGACCCTTGGGAGGCCTTGGACAGGTATATATGGGTTATCCTGGAAGAACCTGGAGAGGGGACGAGGGATTTTTGGGAGTCGGAGAAGAGACCTCAGGTGAACGCGGACCAGATGAGCGAGGGCCTGAGCCTCTTGGAGATGGAGCGCCACGCATTGCTCATGTTCACGAGCTGCGGATGGTTTTTCGACGAGATTTCGGGGATAGAGGGCACCCAGATTCTGAAGTACGCTGCCAGGGCATTGCAGTTGGCCAAAAGACTCGGGCAAGATCTCGAGGAGAACTTCCTCTCCCTTCTAGAGCGAGCGCCCAGCAACGATCCCCAACTCCGAAACGGAAGGGGCCTTTGGGAAAAGAGGGTGAGGAAGGCCATTGTGGAGCCATCCAGGGCGGTTGCCCACTACGCTATAGGGGCTGTGCTGGGGGCGCCGGAAAAGTTCAGGGAGTTCCCAGCCCTCAGGATGAGGGCCGAGAGCATAAAGACCTATCCCACAGGAAATACCTCCCTCACGCTGGGAAAAGTCCAGGTTCTCCAGACGAGAACGAGTGAAAAATATGACGCTATCTTCGGTGCCATCCACTTCGGGGGGCTGGATGTAGTCTGCCTCCAGAAGCCCTTTGTGGAGGAAAGCCAGTGGGAGGAGATCAATGCCCAGGCCAAGGTGGTCTCTGTCGGTGGATCGGCAGGAGACGCTTATCTCTGGCTGAGGGAGAAGTTTCCGGAGCCCATCTTTCGACTCGCTGACCTTTTCGAGGATCAGAGAAGAAAGCTCGTCCACCTCTTGTTGGAAGACAGAATAGGAGATTATCTTCGAGCTATGGAGGCCCTGGCAGAGCCGGATCTGGCTGTCCTGGAGCAGATTGCGGCCATGGGCATTGCCGTCCCAGATCCCTTGGTGGTCGCAGCCTCGGTTCATGTGGACACCAAGATAGAGAGAGCTCTGGAGAATGTGGAGTCCAATCTCGCGCTCCTCGAGCCCATAAGGGACCTGATCGAGAGGTCCATCAGATGGGGTTACAAGCCCAAGTGGGAGAGATGGTCGAGGCTCCTCTCCCAGAGGCTGGAAGCTCATCTCGAGGACTTGCAAAGGACTTCCACGGAGCCAGAAGAGATCTTGGAAGACTCGGAGGCTCTCTTGAGGGCATCGGGAATCCTCGGCTTCTCCCTGAATCTGTGGAAGGCCCAGAATCTCTTCATCAGGGCGTGCGAGAGGAATTGGTATTCCTTCGGCAAGGCACTCCCTGTGGCGGAAGCAGTGGCCACCTCCATGAATTTGAGGCTGGATCTCCTTCCATGGAGAAGAAGGCCCGAGCGTCCGGGTGGATGAGCCAATGGGATCGCTCAGGTGGAGCCCATTTGTTCGAAGTGGCATTTTGGCTTGAAGACTTGCACTTATCCGGTCCGGCTGGCACCTCGAGCTAGGGACCTCAGGGACAAACCCCCGGTCTTGTGGTCCGAATCCAAATGGCGGAAGTATAGGGAGTCATGGGGATTGAGGAGAAATGAAGAGGGAAAGAGAGACAGGGAAGCGATTTGAGGGCGAGGGAAACTCCTCCATCTTGGAGGAAATGCAGGGTCTCCTCTGGGGAGTCTCCCAAGAAGAGATGGAGGCCATTGTGAGGGTGGATCATGCTGACCCCCACAGGGTCCTGGGGATCCACTCGGTCTTCGGAATCACAGTGGTGAGGGCATTTCACCCGGATGCCCTGGCAGCTTGGGTCGTCCTCGAGGGGGAAGCTCCTCTGGCCATGGTGAAATGTCATCCAGGAGGCTTGTTTGCAGCTCGGCTTCTGGAGAAAGGCCCCCAGGTTTCCTACAAGATCAGATTCGAGTTCCAGGACGGATCCATCTGGGAGATAGATGACCCTTACAGATTCCCGCCAACTCTGGGGGAGCTGGATCTTTACCTCATCGGAGAAGGCAGGCACTACGAGCTCCACCAGAAGCTCGGGGCCCATCCCAGAAGAATGGACGGCTCAGAGGGGGTTGCCTTCGCCCTTTGGGCGCCCAATGCCCGGAGGGTGAGTGTGGTGGGCGAATTCAATAGATGGGATGGAAGGCTCTTTCCCATGAGGTGCCTCGGGAGATCCGGGGTTTGGGAGATTTTCATCCCAGGGGTGAAGATAGGGGAGATGTACAAGTTCGAGATCCTGACCCGGGATGGCCACTTGCGAATAAAGAGCGATCCCTTCGCCTTTTACATGGA
>JAPWUY010000080.1 GCA_028275295.1 Thermodesulfobacteriota bacterium
AGCCAAGAGCCTTGGGAGGATTCACCCCATTTTTGTCGACGGCAAGAAAGTGAGAACCAACCGAAAGATCGCCTCCCTCAATCCTGCAAGGCCCCATGAGAAAGTTGGGTACACCTTTTTGGCAACGCTCCATGAGGCAGAACGGGCTTTGGAGTCAGCGGCCAGGACCTTTCCCAAGTGGAGGGATACACCAGTTCCAGAGAGGGTCAGACTGGTTTTGAGACTGGGAGAGATCCTGCGCTCCAAGCGCATGGAGCTTGCAGCCCTGGAAGTTCACGAGGTCTCGAAGACCTGGAGAGAGGCCGATGCGGATGTTTGCGAGGCAATTGACTTCTGCGAGTACTATGCTAGGGAGATGATGAGGATCGGGGGTATCAGGGAGCTGGACCCCATCCCAGGGGAGACCAACCAATATTTTTACCAGGCGAGGGGGCCGGTCCTGGTCATAGCTCCCTGGAACTTTCCCCTGGCCATATCGTGCGGGATGATTGTGGCAGCCCTCGTCACTGGAAATACCGTCATATACAAACCCTCCAGCCTCTCTCCCATAACAGGGGCAGCGTTGACGGATGCCATAAGAGAAGCTGGGTTTCCCAACGGCTCTTTTCACTTCCTCCCTTGCTCCGGGAACGAGGCCGCAAGCTGGTTGGTTGAGGACCCGAGAATTGCCCTAATAGCTTTCACTGGCTCCAAAGAGGTGGGACTCGAGATCCTCCTGAGGGCTGCCTCTGTGAAGCCCGGCCAAGAAAACCTGAAGAGGGTGATAGCGGAGATGGGCGGAAAGAATGCCATCATAGTCGATGGGGACGCTGATTTGGATAGCGCTGTTGTTGGGGTGGTGGAGTCCGCCTTCGGTTTCCAGGGACAGAAGTGTTCCGCCTGCTCGAGGGTCATAGTCCTAGAAGACCAATACGACAGGTTCGTGGAGAGACTCATCGAGGCAACGAGGGGGATAAAAGTGGGTGACCCATCGGACCCCTCCGTGGATATGGGCGCCCTGATAGATGCCTCGGCCAAGGACAAGGTGGAGGAGTACATCAAGCTGGGAATGGAGGAAGCGCAACTGCTTTTCAAGGGCGAATGCCCCAAGGAGGGGTATTTCGTGGCCCCTACCATATTCGGCTCCGTGAGCCCTGGAAGCAGGCTCGGTCAGGAGGAGATATTCGGACCAGTCCTCTCGGTGATGAAGGCCGAGGACATGGATCACGCTCTCGAGATAGCGAATTCCACACCCTATGCCCTGACAGGTGGGCTCTACTCGAGGAGTCCGGCCAATATCCAGAAGGTGAAGAGGGAGATGAGGGTCGGGAATCTCTACATAAACAGGAAGATAACGGGGGCTATTGTGGGAAGACAGCCTTTCGGAGGATTCAAGATGTCCGGAGTTGGATCCAAAGCAGGAGGCCCAGACTATCTCCTCCAGTTTCTCGAGCCGAAGACAGTGACCGAGAACACACTGAGGAGAGGTTTCGCGCCGGAGCCAGGGGAAGCTCTTCCTTGAGCTATTGGGCTCCGTACCGACACAAACGCCATGGGAGCTGAGAGCGGTTCCATCTTTGGCCACGGAAAAGACGTCTCTTGCCCCCCTTTTGGCCTCGCCCTCGACTCCCAAAGGAAAGAAGGAACTCAAAAGATTGCACCCCATCCCCTGAGGAGGACTGGCTCCTCGAGAAAAGACGGTTTTTGGGTATCGGACCCTCAAAGATTTCAGTCCCAATGCGAGGAAGGCTACTTTACAGTTGGGGACTCAATTCCCAAAGCCACAGGCTCTTGTGGTAATCGAGACCAGGAGAGGCCCATTTTCATTTGCGGGTTCAGCCCGAGGATAAGGTCCTTTATCTGGCAAGATCGTCGGGGCTTGTCCGCCATCTTCTGTGCATCCAGACCCACTGTTCCGGGCTTTCCCTTATGAACTCTTCTAGCCTTTTCGTATAGAGAGCCACAAGCCTCCTCACCTCCTCCTCCCTATCTGCCTCGGGCCTCGCGAAGAGGGGCGGGTCCACTGTGATGAGGTGGCCTTTGTCTTTTCTAATGTTCCTTGCGAGCAAAAGGGGTGCACCGCTTGCCATGGCAAGAAGTGCTGGGCCCACAGGAGTGTACGCTTGTCGGCCGAAAAACTCCACGAATAACCCCCCCACCCTCCTCACATCCTGGTCAGGCAGAATTCCCAGGAACTCGTTTCTCTGGAGACACCTGAGCATGACCCTCATGGACTGGTCCCTGTAGATGGTCCTGACCCCCATTCTGGCTCTGAAGCTCACCAGTTCCCGGTCGAGCTCTCCCAGATATATCCTCCTTGCCACCACGTTCATGGGGAGTCCCCTCCAGGCGACGTAGATGGCGGAAAGCTCCCAATTGCCAAGATGAGCTGTGACAAATATCCCGCCCTTTCCCCTTCTGTGAGCATCTTCCACGTGCTCCCAGCCCCTTATCTCCACTGTCCGGAGGATGGGATCCGGACCCATTTTCCTGAGTCGGAAGCACTCGACTCCAGTCATGAGAAGGTTGCGGAAACACTCCCTGGCTATGCGTCTCCGGGATTCCTCATCGAGGAGCTCGCCCATGGCCATCTTGAGGTGAGTGAGGGCGAGTTTTCTCTGCTTGGGAAGGAAGAGATATGCCAAATCCCCCATCACAGAGGCCCATTTTCTTTCACTTCCCTGAGGTATGCCCGATGCCAAAAAGATCGCCAACTTCACCCCAAAGGGATAGAGGGAACGCCTCAGGTGTTTGAGCCTTCTTCTCAAGGACTTCTGCCCCTCTCTTCCCATTCTCAAGCCTGATCCAGAAACAGGGTGTGATATTCTCGGTCGGTCAAATGTTTCCTCATCACCTGGGTGAGCATCTCAACGATGCCATCCAGTTCCTCTTGGGCCAGTCTTGGGCAGAGGACCCCGAGTATTTGGTCCGAGGAGAACTTCTGGAGGAATACTTTGAATGACGCCTCGTCCACCTCTCTCGATAGACCGAAGGCTATGGGGCCTTTGTATTCTTTGAAGAAATTGTGGGAGGATCTTTCCATGCCCTGTTCCTCTCGGCTTCCGAAGGTCCTTGCGCCCAATGGGGGCAGCCCGTTAACATAACACACATGCTAGTTTGTGCCAATCGACTCACAAAACTCTACGGTCAAAAGGACATCCTTCTAGAGGCCAGTTTCCACATAAACCCGGGAGAGAAGATCGGGCTCGTGGGCCCCAACGGAGCTGGCAAGAGCACCCTTCTCAAGCTCATCCTGGGGGAAGTGGAGCCGGATGGGGGCGAGATTCACAGGGCAAAGCATGTGAGGATCGGGTACCTGCCACAGAATGTGCTCAGCTTCCGTGGCAAGACGGTGATGGAAGAGGTCTTGGATGTGGCCCAAGAGGTGAGGTGGCTCCAAGAAGAGATGGAGAAACTCCATGAGGAGATCTCACAGGCCAAGGGTGAAATCAGGGAGAGGTTGGCCTTCAGGCTTGGCCAGCTCATGGAGCGGTACCAGCATCTCGGGGGCTATGGCCTCAAGTCCAAGGCGGAAAAGATCTTGGTGGGACTCGGATTCAGGGAGGAGGATTTTTCGAGACCCGTCGAGTCCCTAAGCGGCGGCTGGATCATGAGGGTGGCCCTCGCTCGGCTCCTTCTCAGCGATGCGGATCTTCTCTTGCTCGATGAGCCAACCAATCATTTGGATATAGAGGCCTTGAAATGGCTTGAGGGCTTCCTCGAGGAGCTCGAGGCAGCGGTTGTGGTGGTGTCCCATGATAGGAGATTCCTCAATAAGGTTGTGGGAAGGATCCTGGAGATAGATGGAGGCCAGCTTCTCTCCTACAAGGGAAATTTCGACACCTACAGGGAGGAGAAGAGAAGACGCATTGAGCAGAGGTGGGCAGCTTACAAACTTCAACAGGAAAGGCTCAAGCAACTGGAGCGCTTCATAGAACGCAATAGGGCCAGAAAAGACAGGGCCAGGCAGGTTCAAAGCCGACTCAAGGCATTGGAAAAAATGGAGATTGTAGAGCCTCCGAGAGAGCCCCATGAGATGAGGTTCAGGCTTCCAGAGATGGCGCCTCTACCCAGGATTCCCCTTGAACTCCACGATATATGGTTCAGCTACTGTGAGAGGCCGGTATTCCGGGGTGTGAGCCTGGTCCTCGAAAGAGGGGAGCGACTCGCTGTTGTGGGGCCAAATGGAGCCGGCAAGAGCACACTTTTGAAGATCATGGCCGGAGAGTTGAGCCCGCAGAGAGGATCGAGGAGAGTGGGACAAGGAGTGAGAATAGGTTTTTTCGCCCAGGACCAACTCCACCAACTCAATCCAGAGAAGACAGTGCTCGAGGAATTGATGGATTCGGTTGCCCATCCCCACCAGGGTGAGCTCAGGAATTTCTTGGCCCTTTTTCATTTCAGAGGGGATGAGGTGTTCAAGCGGGTGGGGGTCCTAAGCGGGGGTGAACAGGCCAGACTCCTCCTTTGCAAGGTCCTCCTCGGCGGAGCGAATCTCTTGCTTTTGGATGAGCCAACCAATCACCTGGACATATCCTCGAGGGAGGCTCTCGAGGAAACATTGATAGGGTTTGGAGGAGCCTTGGTCTTGGTCACCCATGACAGGGAAATGATGGGGAGGGTGGCAACCCGTGTGCTGGAGGTTGGGACTGAGAGAGTCGAGCTTTTCTTGGGCCCTTACGGAGAATTCGAGGCAAGCAGGGAAAAGAGAGGGAAGGATCTGGCGATTCGTGGTGAGAAGTCTCAGGGGCAGGTGAGGAAGGACAAGGAGAGGAAGAGGCTGGAAGCCGAGTGGAGAAACCGCCTCTTCAGGATGAGGGTTCCCTTGGAGAAAGAGATAGAGAGCTTGGAAGAGCAAGTGGAGAGGGCCACATCCAGAATCGAGGAGATCCAAAAGGAGATGTCGAATCCGGAACTCTACAGGAGCGGAGAGAGAGTGAGGGAACTCAAGCGGGAGATGGCCCAACTTAGAGCCCACGTGCAGGCCTGCACCGAGAGGTGGGAGGAGCTGCAACTGGAACTGGAGGCCTTGAAAAAGGGTGGAGGAAGAAGCGAGTTGGAGGGGAATCGCTAGATGGGATTCCACCGGATATGAGGGGGAAAACGAGAAGGCCCCCGGATGGGCACGGGGGCCAAAGTAAAGGAGGTGTGGGGAGGATGATTCCCCACTTTTTATAGACAACAACCCCGGAAAAAAGTTCCCCACGGCTGATCCAAAAACTCAAAAGGCCCCCGCTGGGTACGGAGGCCAAAGTGGAGGAGGTTGAGGGAGTTTTTCTGATTTTTGAGACATCACCCAGGCCAAAAAGTTCCAGCCATGAAAAAAATTTTTTGCTCATCCTTGGCCACCCCCCTTTGCCCCTAGCCTCCTCCATAGAGCCATGCCAACCCCCTTCCCCACCCCACTGCAAAAAGGCCTTCTCGTTGCCGAGGATCGCACAAAAAAGCCTCAGTCACTGGCTTCCATTTCCCCCTGGATGAGGGACCTTTGCGCCTTGGGAGATCTTTCCCCTTCGTCTTCGCGGGTATTTGCGGCTATACCCCCTATTTTGGCCACAAGGCCTTCTGAGGGCTTTTCTCATCCCTGGCCAATCCTTGGTCTCATGAGCTAGGGGCTACTCATCTCAGTTTTGGTGCTCGTAGCCCCAGAGGACCTTTTACAATGCGGTGCTATCTGTTCTATCCTTCTAAGAACGAATCTAGATGGGAGAGAAAAGGATAGCGCCAAGATGTTCAAGATTGCATCCCCTGATCTCGTACTTCTTCACCCACCCAGTGTCTACGATTTCAGAAAGGTGCCCATAATGTTTGGGCCCATAAGCGATGTTGTGCCATCTACGGCCATATTCGAGATGTACCCCATAGGATTTACAACCATTGCCGAGTACCTTTGGAGGCACGGTTTCCGGGTCAGGATCGTGAATCTCGCCCTTCGCATGCTCAAGAGCAAGGTCTACGACCCCGAGAAGACAATCTCCAGGATGAGGCCCCTGGCCTTTGGCATAGACCTTCACTGGATGCCTCATGTGCAGGGCAGTCTCGAGGTGGCATCCATTTGCAAGAGGATTCATCCCGACATTCCCGTGATAATGGGCGGGTTCTCAGCCTCCTATTTCCACAAGGATCTTCTCGAGGGTTTTCCTGTTGACTACGTGGTAAGGGGCGATTCCACCGAGGAGCCCCTCCGCATCCTCATGGAGGCACTGAAAAGGGGCCGGAGGGATGACCTCCATCACGTTCCCAACCTCTCTTGGAAGGACAAAGAGGGAAGGATATTCGTGAACCCCCTGAGTCACGTTCCCCAAATCTTGGACCATTACGAGGACAACTACGGCCACATGATAAGGACAGCCCTCAAGTATCTGGATGTAAAGAGCATGCTGCCCATACACGATTGGTGGTCTTATCCCATAACGGCTGTGATGACCTGCAGAGGGTGCGTCCACAGTTGCTCCTTCTGTGGGGGAGGGAGGGAATCCATCGGCATTTTCGGCTCAAGAAATGGTCCAGCCTTCAGACCCCCCGAGAGGATAGTCGAGGATGTGAGGAGGATATCATCCTTCACCTCCGCCCCCATCTTCATAGTGGGAGACCTGAGACAGGCTGGGGAGGAATACGCTGGCAAGGTTCTGAGGGGGCTGTCCTCCCTGAGGGTCAAAAACGAGGTTGTCCTGGAACTCTTCTCCACTGCACCCAAGAGCTACTTCAAGGAAGTGGCCAGGGCATTGCCTCGATTCAACCTGGAGATGTCCCCTGAAAGCCATGACCCAGAGGTGAGAAGGAGGAGCGGGAAGTTTTACTCCAATGAGGAGATGGAACAAACCATAGCCCATGCCCTCCAAGCTGGATGCAGGAAGTTCGATCTGTTTTTCATGATAGGCCTTCCTGGACAGACCCATGATTCGGTTCTCGAGACAGTGGATTACTGCGAGAGGCTTCTCAAGAAATTTGGGCCCAGGCTCGTCCCTTTCATATCTCCCTTGGCTCCCTTCATAGACCCAGCAAGCCCAATATACGAGAACCCGGAGAAGTTCGGCTACCGTCTCTTTTTCAGGACCCTCGAGGAATATCGAACAGCCCTCCTGCAGCCGAGCTGGAAGCATTCCCTGGGGTACGAGACCCTGTGGATGTCGAGGGATGAGATAGTAGATGTTACGTACGAGGCGGCCCTAAGGCTCACAGAACTGAAGGCAGAGTTCGGCCTCCTGGACAGGGAAAGCGCTAGAAAGGTGAGAGATAGGATCAATCTGGCAAGGAAGCTTCTTGTCGAGATGGACAAGATAGCCGAGCTCCGAGAAGAGGAAAGAACCAGGGCCCTCAAGGGACTCGAAGAGGAAATCCATTTGGTGAACTCCAATACCCTCTGCGAGTCCAGGGAGATCAAGTGGCCCTCACCCAGAAACTTCCATTTCCTGAAGATCCTCTTGCATGTTCTCTTGGGTAGAGGCTGACCCTTCTGGGGATGAGCTCTC
>JAPWUY010000081.1 GCA_028275295.1 Thermodesulfobacteriota bacterium
TGCAATCCGGACGCGGAGACCGCGCCCCTCCGAGAAAACCGGCCCCAGCGTTACCCCGGGTTTTCCCCGGAAGGCCATCCGTAACGCGCTGGCCTTCCCGCGGAGGGGCGGGCTCTGCACGCCCGCAAACGAGGCTTTGCTTCCACCGGGGGATCGGCCCATTAGACGCTCAGGCGATCGTTTGCCCCCGATGATCATGTTATGCCTCGGCATTGGCACGGCCTCGCAACGCGGACGCACGGAGTGCGTCCCTCCGAGAAAACCGCCCTCCGTGTTATGCCAGGGGTCTCGCCGCTAGGCCATCCCAGCTTGGATAGCCCCCGCGGAGGGGCGGGCTCAGCACGCCCGCTAGGAACGCTTCCCTTCCACCGGGGGATTGCCCCATTAGGCCACCAGGCGTTCATTTGCCCCCGATGATTATGTTATGCCCCAGCTTGCGTCCGGCCCGTAATCGCGGACGCACGGAGTGCGTCCCTCCGAGAAAACCGCCCTCCGCGTTAG
This sequence comes from Thermodesulfobacteriota bacterium, assembly GCA_028275295.1. Taxonomy (GTDB): domain Bacteria; phylum Desulfobacterota; class Desulfocorpusculales; order Desulfocorpusculum; family Desulfocorpusculum; genus JAPWUY01. Next base: position 502 of record JAPWUY010000081.1, read on the forward strand.
CCCCGGGTTTTCCCCGCGAGGCCATCCCAGCTTGGACCGTCCTCCCCGCGGAGCAACGATTCTCAGATCGTTTTTGCCATCAACCCCCGTTGTGTCTGGCGAATACGCGTGCTTCAGGGTGGAGCCATGGATCTCCAATACATCCACCTTTGGGCTATTGGAGAATCCGACGGCCACCCGCAGACCATCGGATGAAATGGCCACTCCACAGGGTTGCGTGCCTCCCGGAGGACGGAGTTTGGAACAGGGCGAGATCTGCTGGGGCGAACTCCCGCCCCAATGGGCCAGCTCGGTCAAGTCGTAGAGCCGGACAAATCCATCGTAGCAGCTGGTCACAAGTAAAGTGGCGGCTTTGTCGAAACTGGCCCCCATGGCGCGGCCCCCGTAGGTTTTGTCCTCGGCAAAAAGGGTGTAATCGGAGGTCCGGTAAATGCGCATGCCGCCTTGTCGTGCCATCACCACGAGAAGTCTCCCATCGGGCGAGTGAGCGATCCTGTCTATGCGCTGTGTGTGTCCGGTGAGGCGCCTCTTGAGGGCTCCAGTAGCCAGGTCAAAGACATACACCGAGGCCATGCCATCCCAATCCCACCCTGTCCACCCTCCGCAAGCCACGGTGCTTCCATCCGGAGAGATGGAGAGGGCGTAGATCTTCCCCTCGTTTCCTGGATCTATGGGCGGGCGCAGGATGCGGGAGAGAACCGCTTTTTTCCCCCCGCTGATATCCCAAACTCGAGCCGTCTTGCCCTCGGATCCGGTAACGAGAAAACAGTTGGATGCGTCAATGGCAATTCCAAGGATGGGGGCAGTATGCATCCCGGTCTCAATGCGCAGGATGGGGTCTTGAGTTTGGGAGAAGGCAGGGGGGACTGTAAGTAGGGTGAAGATCCATGCTGGGAGAAGGAGCATGAGGAAACTCCCCCTTTTTATGCGACCCTCCTTTCTGCCCGTCTGTGGGGAAGCGGGCGCGAAGGTCGAGGCAGGGTAAAAACTGAGAAAAGCAAGGCATGTTGGTCACACAAACTATAGGAAGGCTGGACCCGAGTGTCAAGCTCGGATTGGGCATCTTGGCAAGTCCTTTTTCCTTATCGTGTGTGCACACTCTGCCCTTTGGACTGAGGATCTCCTATTGAGTTGTTCCCTGAACCCTAAGGAACCAGTATAATCGGCTGAGAGATGAGGAAGTTTTTCGATGCAGGGGGTAAGTGTGATGGGAAGGGGAGTCCTATGGCTTATGGGGATAGCTTTCCTTGTCCTGGGAGCGGCGGGACTTGGGGGTTCGGGCTCTCTTGCTCAGGAGCCTCTCCGAAAAAAGGCCCTCGAGGTCTTGGTGCCCCTCAGGTCAGAGGAGCCGCCGCCTCCAGGCTCGACTCTGGGACAGAGGGTGGCCCTCGGGAGGATGCTCTTCTTCGAGCCAAGGGCTTCAGTGGATGGCACTGTTAGCTGCAGTCGCTGCCACCTCCCCCAGCTCTATGGCACAGACGGCCTTGCCAGATCCATAGGGGTGATGGGGAGAACGAACCCGAGAAATGCTCCCACGGTTCTCAATGCGTTTCTCCAGTTCTCCCAGCATTGGAGGGGCGATAGGGAGTCCGTGGAGGATCAAGCTGCGAAGGCATTAGTGGGACCTCCCAGTTTCGGAAACTCGAGCCAAGAGGCGGCCATGGCCAGGCTGAAGGCAATACCGGAGTATAGGGAGCTTTTTGGAAAGGCCTTTCCCCATGACAAGGATCCGGTGAGTCCAAAGAACTGGGCTTCGGCCATAGGTGCCTTCGAGCGAACCCTCGTTGTGCCATCGAGGCTGGATTCGTGGCTTCTGGGCGATGACAGGGCCCTGGAGGAGCGAGAGAGAAGGGGATTGGAGCGATTCCTTGTCACGGGATGCGCTGACTGCCACGGGGGTATCGGTCTTGGGGGATCCATGTATGAGAAATTCGGGATTCACATGGACTATTGGAAGGCCACAGGCAGTAAAGAGCTCGATAGAGGCCGTGCGGATGTGACGGGGGACCCCCAAGACCTCTATGTGTTCAAGGTCCCGAGCCTCAGGAATGTGGCCATGACACCTCCCTATTTCCACGACGGATCAGTGTTCGAGCTCAAAGAGGCGATCAGGGTCATGGGCATAACACAATTGGGCCAAGAGATCCCCCAAGAGGCCATAGAAGAATTGTTCCAGTTCCTGTGCTCCCTCACGGGTCCATTGCCACAGGGCTTCTCGGAAGCCCCGGTGCTTCCTGCGGGCGGATTCAGGCCTTAGTGGCAGTTTTCTCGTTTCTTCCCTTGAGAGCGAGCGACATGAGAATTATCCTACACGAGTGCTCTAAAGCAGAACTCCAATGTAGGGCCTCCCAAAGGTCAGATCCCCTTGCAAAGGTCCCGTGGCCCCGCACCACCACTATCTTGCTTTTCGTTAGGGTCTCTGCCACTTGAGAGGCCACCTGCGCGGGCCTATAAGGCTCTGGGGACACGATGACGCTTACCTCGCCCAGGTGATACTTCCCTTCCAAGTCCAAAGGCACGATCAATTCTTCTGCCATGGACATGGCTATGACCGCAGGAGGGTGGGCATGGACAATTCCCCCTGCTCCGCACCGCTGTACAATCTCCATGTGAACCGGAAGCTCGCTTGAGGCCACAGCTTCCTTGGAGGATGCATCATCGAGGGGGACCCCCACAATGTCCCTCGCACCGAGCCTTCCTAGGGGGGCCCCCCTTTTCGTGATCCACATGGTATCCTTTTCCGTCATGCTCAGGTTTCCGCTGTGAGAGGAGTTGAGCCCCTGCAAAAAGAGGTCCCTTCCCACCTGCTGAAAGGTTCTGAGGAGAATAGGGGTCAGTGACTTGGCAGGCATGAGCTCAGAGCCCTGAGGATCGAGTATCCCATCCGACAATCGAGTCCGGATGGCCTTGCCCGTTACTTATCAGACAGTGGGGGAAGATGTCAACGGGAAGCCTCGTCTCTCGAACAATGCCTTTCAGAAAATTCAAAGGCAGCGCCTTCCATCGCTGAGGAGATAGAGGCCTTGATCGGGTGAAATGCATGCCCTAAAAGGGGCCTTAGAGGAACAGATGCCCGCAATTACTTCCCTGACTTTATCCTTTTTCTCTCCGCCATCTTTTGCCTCAGGAGGTCACCGAGGGTTGGCCTTGCCCTCTGATCTTGGGAGTAAGCCCTGATTTCCTCCTCTGTCACTTCCTCCGCTTCACCTCTCTGGCCAGCCACGGAAAGGGACAGTCTCTTCCTTTGCAGATCGAGGGATTCGACCTTCACCAGCAACTCGTCTCCCTCCTTCACCACCTCCCTCGGGCTCTTGATCCTTTTCTGAGCACCAAGCCTCGAGATGTGGACTAGCCCTTCGACCCCAGGCTCCAAGGCCACAAAGGCCCCGAAGGGAGCGATCCTCGTGACCTTGCCCTTGTGGACCGATCCCTCAGGATACAAATTGCCTGCCTTCTCCCAAGGATCCGGCAGGGCTCTCTTCTGGCTGAGAAGGATTCTTTTGAGGTTCCAGTCAATATCCACAACGCACAGTTCCAGCTCTTGGCCAATTTTCACTTTTTCCAATGACTCCTTGGGATCACCCCAGCCCAACTCGGAAAGGGGAATCAGTCCCTCGATACCCCCAAGGTCTACGAACACGCCGAAATCTCTCACAGAGGCGACCTTCCCGCCGATGCGCTTGCCCACGGAAAATTGGTCTTTGAGCTCTTCCCATCTTTTCGCCTCTTCCTCTTCCAGGAGGGCCTTCCTGGAAAGGATGACCCGCCTGCCTCCCTCGCTGTATTCCACGATCTTGAACTCGAGGGTCTTCCCCTCAGGCCTCTCCCCTTCGATCACGGTCAGGTCCCGTCCCATCTGGGAAAAGGGGCAGAAGCCCCTAAAGCCGCCAGGGATTTTCACTTGGTAGCCACCTTTTATCTCCTTCTCCACGATCCCCTGAACCGGAATACCGCTTTTCCATGCCTCTCTTAAGTAAGTTTTGGCTATTTCCGAATCCGTTATTCTCGTCGTGAAGAGCTCTCCCGCCTCATTACGGCCAAGGTAATAGGCCCTGATCTTCTCTCCCTTCCTTACTTCCTTACCCTCCTCGAGGAATTCCGATCGATGGATGACCCCGTCGGATTTTCCCCCCAAATCCAGATAGACCCATTCGGAACTGACTTCCAAAACCGTTGCCTCCACGACATCGCCTCTGTTCACGCGCTTAGTCGAACCGAGGCTTTTCTCCAATAGCTCGGAGAATTCCGGATCATTTGCTTCGAGATCCTCGATATCCATTTTCGCCTCCCAACCCCTCCCTTCCTTCAGCCTATAAGCCAAGCTATCTCGCTCCAGAAATCCTGTCTTTTGGCCCCTATTTCGCGACAGCCTTCATCTTCCTTGCCAAGTACACCATCCTCCTTCCCAGGGCTTGGGCTGCTTCCACTCCCCAAGAATCCTCCAACACCCCCAATCTCACTGACTTTCGGAACTCACCCGTTCCCCCCTTTGAGGATAGCCCTGCCGCTCCCCACGGACAATGGGGCGTAGCAACGGGTATCATCCCGAGGGTGAGGATCCCGGCCACAATGCTCTGGAGCGCCGTCTCTAGACCCGCGTGCCTGTACCAGCCCACTGCCAGTGCTCCTGCCACTTTATCCGCCAATCTTCCCCTGTGGACCTTTCCATAGATGAATGCCCTGAGCCTGTCCATGAGGGAGGCCAGATAGCCAGAAAGCCTCCCTATATAGACTGGTGTCGCCAGAGCCAGGGCATCGGCATCCGCCACAAGGGGATAGATCTCATCCATGTCGTCCCTCTGGATGCAGAATAGATCCTGGGTCTGTTTCGACAGACACCAATTACAATGCTTGCAGCTTCCAATCTTCTTCTCCGCAAGGGTGACCATTTGGACCTCGACCTGGGGCTCTCCTCCTGCGGCCTCCAGACATTTTTCCAGGAAGGCCTGCGTGTTTCCGCCTCTTACGGGACTTGCGCAGATGCCCAATACCTTGATCTTCATCTTCCGCCTCCGTGGGCTAAGGACTTCTGGGAGGTCTCGGATCTCAGAAAGCCCAGGCTGTATTCTAAGAAAGGAGGAGCGATTCGCCAAGGCATGTCCATGGCAACCAAGGGGCCCACGAGGGGCTCGGGCCGTCTTTGAATTCGGGAGAGAACACCTTCTATGCCCCGATGAGGATCGGGAAATTGGAGGATCTCAAATTGTTCCATCTGGGGTGATAGAATTGGAAGAGTGCTTTTGGTCGATATGATCATAAGGAGGTTTTCCAAGGTGGGGGAACATGGTCTTCCTTTCGAAGTGGGACAATGGGCTGAGCTTTCCAAGACCGTAAGCGAGGCGGACATTGTGCTTTTTGCTGGGGTTACGGGAGACTTCAACCCGGCCCACATGGATGAGCAGTGGGCCTCGAGGAGCATGTTCAAGGGGAGGATAGCCCACGGAATGTTGAGTGCTGGTCTCATCTCCGCCGTATTGGGAACGAGGCTTCCTGGCCCTGGGACCATTTATCTTTCCCAAGAACTCAGGTTCTTGGCGCCAGTGAGAATAGGGGATACCATTACGGCTAGGGTTGAGATAGTCGAGATATTGGAAGGCAGGAACAGGGTCCGCCTGGATACGAAGGTGAGGAATCAGGATGGAAAGATCGTCGTCGATGGGACGGCTTGGGTAATGATCCCAAAGGCTCACCTTGAAAAATAGTCCTCAAAAAAGGAGAGGCTCATGAACCAAGACATTTACGCGAAGCTGGGAGATATTCTGGAGACAATTAGCTTTGGGGTCAAAAGAGGGCCAGAATTCGAAACCCTCCTAAGGGCGCTCTTTGAAGAAGAGGAAGCCAGGGTGGCCATCCACGTCTCTCCCATGGCGCCGGAGCCGCCTGAGAGGGTCGCCGAGAGGATGGGGGAGGATGGGGGCAAGGTGGCCCGTCTCCTAGATAGGATGGCTGACAAGGGGCTTATCTATTGCAGCCAGAGGGGTGAGTCCAAGTGGTATAAGCTCATTCAAGTGGTCCCCGGAATCTTCGAGCTCCAGTTCATGAGAGGAGAGATAAGCCCTAGAACAAAGGAACTTGCCAGCTTGTTCGATGCATACTTCAAAAGCGCCGAAAGGGAAGGGAAGAAGGTGCCCCTCACCCCCTTTGCCAGAGTGATTCCGGTGGAGAAGACCATCTCTTCCGGGGTCAGCATCTTTCCGTACGAGACCGCAGCCCATTACGTGGAAGAAGCGGAGATGATCTCCTTGACTACCTGCTATTGCAGGCACGAGAAAAGGCTTCTGGGGCATGCATGCGACAATCCTCTGGAGGTGTGCCTCCAGTTTGGGAGCTTTGCGAGGTTTCTCATTCAAAGGGGCTTCGGCCGCCAGATAACCAAAGAGGAGGCTCACGCTGTTCTGTCCAAAAGCAGGGAGGCTGGCTTGATACACACCTCCAATAACACCCGGGACCACGTGGATTTTATATGTAATTGCTGTGGGTGCTGCTGCGGGATACTCCTTAGCGTGAAATCCTCAACCATGCCATCAATGGCAGCATCGAGCAATTACGTGGCCAAGGTAGATCCAGCGCGTTGCGTGGCCTGTGGCGAGTGTGCGGAAAGGTGCCACATGGAGGCGATTTCCGTAGACATAGAGGGCGCACAGGTGAGCTTGGACAGGTGCGTTGGGTGCGGTGTGTGCGCCAACTTCTGTCCTAGCGAGGCCATCAGCCTCGTCCCCAAAGGCCCAAGGGAGGAGCCTCCGGAGAACTTCAAGGCACTCCTGGAAAAGCAGATACAGGAGAAGATCCGCCTAGTCTCTGGCTCGAGGGAATAGGGGAGGCGT
>JAPWUY010000082.1 GCA_028275295.1 Thermodesulfobacteriota bacterium
CAACCAGCGAACAGGGCCTCCTTGGGCCTCATCCCTCGAGCTTCACAGAGAAGAGGCACCAACCCAACCCACGCCAAGGGCCACACGTTCCAGTGGGGAAAGGACAGGGCAGCGAGCACCCCCGATAGCGAGGCCAGAAAGAAGCTCCTCTTCCTCATGGGGCCTCCCCCCCTTTCTGGGGGTTCCTCACTGGATGGGCTCGTTCTTCCAGGATGGCCATCACTGCTGGGGCAATGTCCTCTATACCCTCAATGGAGGCCGCGATCTCCTCTGCGTTGGGGCCCCAGATCAAGGTGGGAACTGGATTCCTAGTGTGAGTCTTGACGGATAGGTCCTCCAAGTTGCCATGGTCGCTACATACGAGAAAATGGGATGAACTCGGGTCCAGTCCCTCCAGGACCCCTTCCATGAACTCCTCGACCCTCTGGAGCTGAGCTACGGCTTCTCGGAGATCCTGCATGTGGCCTGCCAAATCCGTCAGGGAATATTCGTAAAGGACCAGGTGAAATTCTCTGGATATGTTTGCGAGGATCCTTCCAGCCTTTCTCGGTGTCCAGAGAGGGAGCCTTTCCCCCCTTTTTATGAGCTCGGAGTTCGTGAATTCGTGGTGGAGGGCTCTTTCCCCCTCTATATCCCTCACACCCAAAAGGCACTGACCAGCCATCTCAGCTGCCAGGGCCATGGCTCCCCTGAGTCTCCTTTTTAGAATTGCTGGATGAAGGGGTCTGAATGCGTTCACGTAAGAGACCTTCAATCCCATACCCTTGGCTCCGGAAAGGAGGTTCCATTTGGCAAGAAGTTTTTTGAGGGAAGGTGTTGGGAATCCAGGGACATGCCTTCCCAGGATTTTCGCCGCATTGGACCCTGTTAGGATGGAGACGTGGCCAGTTGCGCTTTGGGGGAGGCCAGGAACATCCAGGTGGGCCCTTGTGGGAATGCCCACTCCTTCGAAGGGAATGGGGCTCGGAGCCCCTGGATGGACATTTCTGAAAAATCTGGATGCGGATCTCATGGGCTCAAGAAGGCCTTCGGGGGGAATCCCCACGCCATCTACGAGGATCACTATGAAAGAGGCACTCACAGCGCATTCCACGGTCTTCCAAGGCCCCCATTGATCAGGGGGTCTCATCCTACCTGTGAGGCTCGCCCCGAAGCCAGAATTCCCCAAGCCCGCACCATTGTTAATGGCCCTTGACCTCGGGTAATAGGGGCTCATCCCCCCTCTATCCCTCAGCATATTCCCCTCGACCATCGCTAGATCCGGAGCTCGAGCGCGATGTGCTTCTCAGTACGGATGGGTTTTTCCCAATCAGGCCCATTTCCCCAGAATCTCAAAGGGCTCTCATGAACTCGGGCCTCAGAAATCTCTTGTCCCTGGTTGAGAGCACCTTCTGGATGAGCATGAGGGCCTGTTCCTTTTCTTGGGGGAGCCTCGCCTTGAGGGGAAGGTAGTTGGATGCATGGTTGGATGTGAAGAAGCAATTCGTGAAACTGGAGTTCGCTATCATCATCCCCAGCTCCTCTATGAGCTGGAAAGTGTCGGGGAGCCTAAAATCGCCCCTTCTCATCTCCTCGTGGAGGGGTGTTCCGGGCACGACCATGAGGGTCAGGGCTCCAACATAATGGGGGTCCATCTCGCTCAAAAGAGAGGCTGTCTCGAGTGCGTGCCTTGTGCTTCCTTCCACTCCACCTATCCCCAAAAGGACCGTGACCGAAAGGAGGATCCCTGCCTCCTTCACCTTGAGGCCAGCCTCGAGGAGGCGATTTCCATCAGCCCCCTTCCTAACCCTCTCTAGGACCTCGTTGTCTCCTGACTCGACCCCCAAATACACTATCCCCAGCTTTCTCTTTCTCAACTCCTCGAGTTCCGCAAGGGTCTTGTTCCTTATGGACCTGGCATTGGCGTAGATACCGATTCGCTCCAGATTGGGAAAGCTCTCACAGAGGAGGTCCATTATTGGAAGGAGCCTCTTCTGGGGGATGACAAGGGGGTCCCCATCGCAGAGAAAGATTCTCCTCACACCCTTTGCCCATATGGAGGCTTCCCTCACATCCTCTGCTATTTCCTCGAAGGTGCGGATGCGAAATCTCCTTCCCTTGTATGTGGGACAGAAGGTGCACCTATTGTGGGAGCACCCTATGGTGACTTGCAGGATCAAGCTCTGGGCCTCACTGGGAGGCCTTATGATTATCCCCTCATAACGCATTTCTTTCCCTGAGAGTTTGGGTGTGGGCTACCCTGTTACCGCCGCTTCTTTTGGCCCTGTACATGGCTTCATCCGCCTCTCTTATGAGGTCTTCCATGGTTCCCCCTTGGGGGGTCAAGGAAGCCACCCCCAAGCTCAAGGTACAGTGGTCTATCTTCTTATCAGCAAAGGCCTTTCTTATTCTCTCCGCCACCTTTCTCCCCTGCTCGAGGTCCGTCTCCACTAGGAGAACCGCGAACTCATCTCCCCCGTACCTGTATGCCGTATCCACATTTTGCCTTATGGATGAGGCCAATATCTGAGCCAAAGTCCTGAGGACCTCGTCTCCATCGAGATGACCGTGGGAGTCATTGTAATCCTTGAAGTGGTCCACATCCAGGATTACCAATGCCAGGTGTCTCCCCTGGCGCTTGGCCCTCTCCACCTCCTCCTGAAGCCTCTGATAGAAGTATCTTCGATTGTAGAGTCCTGTGAGGCTATCGTGAATGGAAAGATAAAGGAGCTCGGCCTTGAGCTCCCTCTCCCTCACTATCCTCTTTATTTTCGCCAAGAGTTCGTCCTGGTGGAAGGGCTTGGCTATGAAATCTGCAGCCCCCGCCTCGATGACCTGGAGAAATGTCTCCCTCGTGTCGAAACCTGTCATCATCATCGCGTCCACATCCGGGAAGTGAGCCCTCACCTCCCTGAGAAGCTCCATCCCGTCCATCCCTGGCATCCTGATATCGCATATGAGGATGTCCACTCGTTCCTCTTGAAGGATGCGGAGGGCCTCCTCCCCGCTTCGAGCCACAAGACAATCGTATCCTCCATGTTCCACTATCTTCTTCAGGGACTCGAGGACCACCTCCTCGTCGTCCACTATCAACACCCGGATCCCCATCCACTCCTCTCCCCTGGAAAAACGCCCAGGATATTAACCTGAAATGGCCTCCATGTAAAGAAATAGGAGAGGATCTCTTGTCCCTCCCTCCTTGGGGTAAAAAAGAAAAAATTCGGCAAAGCGCGGGAACAAAGGCCCTCGGTGGCTCACCTCTCTCACCATCTCTTGTGGCACCAGCTTTTCAGACATCTGGCCGAGGCCCTAGATGCCGCAGAGAGGGCCTTGAGAAATTTTTCGCTTCTAAAACCCTTTTTCCACTTGAGGGTCCAGAGCTCGTCGCTCACAACGAGAACACACACGAGGGGAACTCCCCTGAAGCTCGCAACAGTCATGAGAGCTGAGCTCTCCATGTCCACCGCCAGAACCCCTTGCCTTTGAAGCTCCATGACCTTTGTCTTTGTCTCCCGGAATACCGCATCCGTGGTCCAGACCTTTCCGAGGACTGGCTCCATCCCTTCCTCTTCCAAGGCTCGACACATCTCCCTCAGCAATCCGGCGTGGGGGGCGGTATTCACCCCTGGGGCCAAATAGTGGGGAGAGGTTCCTTCCTCCACTACGGATGCTTCTGGAAGGACTATCGTGCCAATGGGCACTTTTGCCTGGAGAGAGCCGCAAGAGCCGAGCCCTATCACGGCCTTGGCTTCCAGAGCCACCAATCTCTCGAGAAGCGTGACCGCAGCAGGGGCCCCAAAGGCAGGCCCCACAACCCCGACCATCTCCAAAGGCGGCTCACATCTCCTCAGGGTCCAAAAATCCAATCTCCTCCTTGACGATCCAGCGAGCCCGAGGCAATGGACCACTGTTTTCATGTCAGGAGGAGTGAAGCACATGATAATGCCTGGTGGCACCCTCTCCTCCCTCTTCCCCCTCCTGGGCTCTATCACCACCTCCTCATAACCTTCCGCCATCCCCGTCACCCCTTGCCACATGGTCCATCCCATGGAATGGGCGGGAAACGTTCTCCCTCTCGATCGCCTATGAATTCCATCTCCATGAATCCACACTGGGGGCATTCCACCGTGGCCCTCATGATGCCCCTGGTGAACGCCTTCCATTGGGTCTCCCTCCTCATCTGCACCTCAGGCCGAAGATCCCCCTTGTCCATCTCCCAGAGAGGGATTATGGGGCCTCTGGTCTTGGGAAAGTCCAAAAATATCCTTTTCACCCTGATTCTCCTGGAACTGCATCTGGGACAGCACCCCACTTTGTCCCAAACCCAGATAAAGAGCTTGAGGTCCATGAGGTCTTTTCTCAGAAGGGGAGGAGCACCCATCACAATCCATCTCCAGGAGCCAGGCTCAGAAGCCAGCCCTTGCACCAGACAACCCGTGCATCCCACAGCCTTCCAAAGGGTCAGGGCTTGGCGGCCGCAATTGGGACAAAAAGTCTTCCTCTCACTCTTTTCTCCATCCAGTAAGAGTCCCTCCCAAAGGCGCAAGAGCCCATCCAGATCATGAGGCTCATCGCTTGTGCGAGCCCAGATGAGGGAGTGCTGGCCTAGCTGGAATTCGGGCCTTGGTCTTCGAAAGGGGATGGGCCCGGACTTTGACCCATCCACGATCAACTCTCCCACAAGATCCGAGATGACCTCCGCCGAGACCCCAGAGGAATATTGGAGCCACATGGGCTCGAGGGGATTTAGCTCATGCCTTCTCTGCGCGAACAAGAGCTTCCTGGGGACATACCTTCCCCTGCCTGCTTGTTGGAGGCCTACGAGCTGGATGAAGCTGGATAGATTCTCGGGCAGGATCTCTATCATGGGGGAAGCCCGTCAAACCACTTGTCGAGTTCTCAGTCTTGAAAAATCATCTTCCCAAGATTACCATCCCGAGCCAAAGCCCGCGAGGCCGAAAGATGCAAGGCGGGTGATCCCCTTTTCAGGGCCCCTTGGGGCCATCTGAGGGGGAAGATGGGGAGGACCGGGGTCATGGGAGAAAAGTCTTTGGGAAAGGCCAAGATCTTCATAGTTTCCTTTTTCCTCTGCGCACTCATGGGGTGTGTTGCCGAGACCTATTATTATAACCCTCCTCCTCCGCCACCTCCCAGGCTCTTTCCAGGAGACCTGAGGATCACGGATTTGGAGATGAGGCCAGATCCCATCCTCTCAGGGGAAAGGCCGGTCTTCTCTGTAACTGTCCTCAATACCTCGGTGGTCTCGGGCCGGGTGCGCCTTGTCATCTGGGACAGGGACGAACTTGTGGCCGAGGCAGTTGGGGTTTGGATCCGTCCAGGGGAGAACGTCGTGACCTTTCCCAGAAGCAGCTACAGGTTCCACAGATCGGATCATTGCTTCACTGTAGAGGTGGACATAGAAGGAACGAGACATCCCGTGGACCTGGCCAGACGCTTCTGTGCCAGAAGGACCCCTAGGGGATGGACCCTCTCGCCTTGATGGAGCCCTCCGGAAAAGATGGGCGCTGGGGCTCCTCAGTGAAAGAAGGGAAGCCTCACGAGGAGGAGAAAACCGTTAGCGCTCAGCATGGCTCCCACGGCTGCTAGCACTATGGAGAACCCATACATGAGCGGGGATGTGGAGAGAATTGCCACAGTGGCCATTACTATGGCTATCTGAAGCAACACCTCGGCATAATCGAAGTAGGGATCCTTGTCCCTGTTCAAATCCCTCTCGTGCTCTAGTCTTCTGGCTTCTGCCTCTATCTCCTTCTTCTCTGAGTTGTAACGTCTCTCCTCTTCCTCTACCTTTTTTCGCAGTTTCTCGTAGTGATCTCGGACCTCCTGGCTCACCCCTTCTCCCCTCTCCAGAAGTCCCGCCTCCAAGCGCATCTTCTCTATCCTGTAGAGGTGCTCCCTTATGACCTTGGCCTGATAGTAAGCCCACTGGTCCGAGGCCTGTTGCTGAGCGAGGAGCATCTCCTTCATGGCATTATTGCCCCCTAAGGATGTGACAGCCAAGATCACGGCATAGATGGCGGTGGTGAGAGCGACCTTCCTCGTGAAGGCCTTTTCCCTTATCTCGCTCATCTCTTCGGGATCCGGAATCTCTATCTCAGCCATTGTCCCCTCTTCCTCCTTGGCCAACCAATGTCCCAGACTCGAAGGTCTTCTATTATGGCTTGCCTTCTCCTGGAAAAAAAGGGGACAGGAGGTCCGTTGAATACCCGATGGATGGGGGCTTAGACTATTCCTTTGAGGCGGAGAATCTCTTCTCTGCTCTCTTGGGATGGGCATTTATCCCTTTCAGGCGATCTCGAGAATCTCCCCATGGAAGGAGAAGAAATTTTTGGCAGAATGAATTTCGGACCCGCCATAGAACTTAGGAATGTTCGGCAGAACAACCTCAAGGGCTTCGATCTCTCCATACCCATAGGGAAGTGGATCACCATCACTGGTCCTTCTGGCTCTGGAAAGTCCTCCTTGGCAATGGATGTCCTCTACGCCGAGGGTCAAAGGAGGTACGTCGAGACCTTCTCCGCTTATGCGAGGCAATTCCTCGAAAGGATGGATAGGCCAAGGGTGGACGAGGTGAGGGGAATACCTCCAGCCCTGGCCATAGAGGGGAACCAGCCTGTTCGCACCTCTCGCTCCACCGTGGGGACAATGACCGAACTGACGGACTTTCTCAAACTCCTTTTCGCTAGGATGGCCGTCCCCCATTGCAGCAACTGTGGCATCGAGATCCAAAAGAGCACTCCGGAGACTATATGGGTAGAGTCCCGAAGCTGGCCCCAGAATGGCTCGTGGAACATATCCTTCCCACTGGAAGTCGAGGGAAGGGATATCCAGGAGATTCGCTCCGGCCTCTTGAGGATGGGTTTTTTCCGCATTGTGAGAGGGGCCGAGGTCATCAACCTGGAGGATTGGACTCAAGGGCCGGGGGAAGATCGGATTCATGTGCTCGTGGACAGATTCCCGGCCTCCTCGGGCGACAGGGGCAGGTTCGTGGATTCCCTGGAGATGGCCTTCAGGTACGGGAAAGGCTGGGCCACCTTCCATTTCCCCGATGGCTCCACCAGGACATTCAGCAACCTCTGGAGGTGCAGCAGATGCGGCAAGGAGATAAAGGAACCCCCAGCCAATCTATTCTCCTTCAATAGTCCAATGGGGGCCTGCCCCTCTTGCAAGGGATTCGGAAGGATCATCGACATAGATCCTGAGCTTGTAGTGCCAGAGCCCTGGCGCACAATAAGGCAAGGGGCAATAAAACCTTTCGCCACCCCCGCAGCCCG
>JAPWUY010000083.1 GCA_028275295.1 Thermodesulfobacteriota bacterium
GACAAGGGCCTCCTATGTCTATCTGCTCTATCGCCTCCTCGTATCCACAATCCCGAGCCTTCACTGTGGCCTCAAAAGGATAGAGGTTCACTACCACCATGTCTATGGGCTCTATGCCGTGAGCCCTCAGTTCCTCCATGTGACGAGCGATGTCCCTCCTCGCCAGGATTCCCCCGTGGATTGCGGGATGCAGGGTCTTGACCCTCCCGTCCAACATCTCGGGGAAACCCGTGACCTGGGACACCTCCTTCACTGGAATCCCAGCATCCCTCAGAGCTCGGGCCGTCCCGCCAGTGGAGATGATCTCTATACCCAGAGAGCTCAGCTCCCTTCCAAACTCAACAAGGCCCTTCTTGTCGGAGACGCTCAAGAGGGCCCTCCTCACTTGAATCGTACCTTCGCCTTCCTGGGACATACCGAACCTCCTCGCCCATGGTCTAGTTTTTTGGCCGATTACTTGACCTCCCAGTCGAATATTCCCTCCCACGAAGGAGGTGGTGAGGCCTTGAGGATCTCACATCTCTTGAGAAACAGTTTGGAGGGACCATCATTGGGCCTCCTTCTCAGCACTTCCCTGAAGCCCACCTCCGCCTCCTCCCAGCGCCTTTCCCTGTAGAGGGAAAGAGCCCCCTCGAAGACCTCGATCCAGGAGGCATCCCCTCCTTTCCCCTGGGGCCTTAGCCCCAAAAGCTCGTATATCCTCACTGGCTTCCTCTTCCCCTTGACCCTCACCAGATCGAGCTCCCGACACAGGAACCCCTCTCCCGCTTCCCTCAGGGTGAACTCGCTCAATATGATCCTCGTGCCATATTGCTTGTTCAAACCCTCGAGTCTGGATGCCAAATTCACATGATCTCCCATGACGGTATAGTCGAACCTCTTCTCGGACCCCATGTTCCCCACTACCATCTCCCCAGTGTTTATGCCTATGCCTATGTCCAGGGGTGGGAGGCCCATGGCATCCCACTTCCCCTTGAGCTTCTTCATCACTTCCAGCATCTCCAAGGCCGAGAGACACGCCCTCGCCGGATGATCCTCCTTGAAAATGGGCGCGCCATAGATGGCCATTATTGCATCTCCCATGTACTTGTCCAAGGTTCCCTCGTGTCTGAAGATCACCTGGGTCATCTCCGTCAGGTACTCATTGAGGAGTCTCACCAAGGCTTCAGGGTCGAGGACCTCTGAGATGGATGTGAAGCCCCGGATGTCACTGAACAGGACCGTGAGGACCTTCTGCTGGCCCCCCAGCCTGAGGCTTTGGGGATTCCTTATGATCTCCTGGACCACCTCGGGAGGGACGTAGACCTGAAAAGCCCCCTTGAGCTTCCTCTTCTCCCTCTCCTCCCTTACAAAACCATGGATAGTGACCCCAAGGTAGCTCGTCAGTATGAGGACACTCGGATACATGGCATTCAGCCAGAAGCCGCTTTCCCAAAGGACTCTGGCATTGAGCCAAAGATGGCCGAAGAAAAGAGTGATCATGGCCAGGGCACCCAAAAGGGGTCTTAACTTGGGATACAAGAGCCCCAAGACCACTCCTCCAATCAGGATCACCAGCAGATCCAGTGTCGCTGCCCATCCAGGCTTCTGGATGAAGTCTCCTCTGAGTATGTTGTCCACTATGTTTGCGTGGACCTCCACTCCCGGACATGCTGAGTCAAAAGGGGTGACCCGGAGGTCAAATATTCCAGTTGCGACTGCACCCACAAACACTATCTTGTCCTTCAAGGCCTCTCGTGAGACATTTCCCCTGAGGACATCAACCGCTGACACACGGGGAAACGTTCCGGCTTTGCCCCTGAAATTGATGAGCATGAACCCATCTTCCGATGTGGGAATGAACCCGTTGGGCCACTTTATCCCCAAGATGCCAAAGGACTCCGCCTCCACGGACCACGAAAAGGGATCCCCCGCATATCGGAGGGTCTGGACAGAGAGGGGAGCGAGGAAGCCTTCCCCGCACTCCACGACAAGTGGGACCGCTCTCACAACGCCATCCATATCTGGGACTATGTTGAAGAACCCTATGGCCTTCGCCGCCATCGCTATCTCTGGGAGGTTTCCCTTGGGTCCTATTGCCTTGAAGGTTGGAAGCTCCCTCTCCCCCCTAAAAGGCAATCGAACGACGGAATATTGGGACTTGCTCAAGGAAAGGAGAGAGTTTGGACTTCTCGGATCGTAATTTTCGGGGATCTCCTCTTGTTTCATGAAGAGGAAGTCCCCCACTACGACCTTTCCAGAATCCTCTATTGCCTTGGCCAGGACCTCGTCTGGATGAACCTCTCGGGACAATCTCCTCAGGAACTCGTACACCTGAGGGCTTTGGGAGACAAAGGACTTGAGCTCCTCCTTTATCTCCTGGATCATCCTCGTGGGCTGAGGCCCTTCTCCCTCCGCCAGGATGGCATCCAGAACCCCAAGACGTTTTTCCGGTTCAGACCAGATCACATCCACGCCTATAGCCTTAGGCCCGAAGGAGGAGATGGCCTCTATGAGTTCTGCCAGGATGATTCTCGACCAGGGCCACTGGCCCACCTCAGCGAGACTCTTTTCGTCTATGGCCACGATGGCCACCTGCCCAGTGGGCGAAAGGGCTCCCCTCCACTTGAGCCTCTGGTCATAGAGCTTGAGCTCGAAAACCTCCAGTATGGGAGGCCTGACCAGGTACAGGCCCGCCAGAAGAAGAGAGACCCCTACACTTATCCGAAGACCACTAGTCTTTAGTAGCAGAGACCTCAGCCTAGCACCCACTTTCAAGCCCTTCCGAGCATTGATGTGGCGAGAGGCATGGTGATGGGGGAGGATCCTCCGAGTCTTGGGGATCGATTACCATTTCGGCGCTCAGGCAAGCCACCGCTTTCTCCTCTTATAGTGCTTGACCTCCTTGTAGCTCTTTCTGCTCCCCAGCTCGCTCAGGCCCAGGTAGAACTCCTTTATGTCCTCGTTTTCCTTGAGCTTCTGGGATGGGCCATCGAGCACAATCCGACCGTTTTCCATCACGTATCCGTAGTCTGAGAGGCCGAGGGCCTTCCTGGCATTCTGTTCCACGAGGAGTATGGATACCCCCTCCTTTTTGTTTATGTCCTCTATGAGCTTGAATATTTCCTTGACCAGAAGGGGGCTCAGCCCCAGGGAGGGCTCGTCCAAGAGCATCACTTTGGGTCTGGCCATGAGGGCCCTTCCCATGACGAGCATCTGCCTCTCGCCGCCGGAGAGATATCCGCTGGTCCTCTTCCTCATTTCCTGGAGCTTGGGAAAGTATCCATACACCTTCTCGAGGTCCGCGCGGATCCCGTGAGCATCATCCCGGGCATAAGCCCCGACAAGCAGGTTCTCTTCCACGGTGAGGTGCTCGAAGAGCCGACGGCCTTCCATGACTTGCACTATCCCCAATCTCACGATCTCCTCAGGATCCATCTTGTCTATGCGAAGGCCGTCGAACTCTATGGAGCCGTCAGTCACCTCCCCGAGTTCGGTGCGTAGGACTCCCGAGATGGCCTTGAGGGTCGTGGTCTTACCAGCGCCATTTGCCCCGAGAAGGGCGACTATCTTCCCCTCTGGGACCTCGAGAGACACACCCTTGAGGACGAGTATGACGTCGCTGTAGATGACCTCTATGTTATTGAGCCTCAACATGAGTCATTTTCCAGCCTGAGGAGCCTGGACTTCCAGATAAGCCTTGGCAGTCACTCCTGTATCAACCCCCGTAGCCCTTATCTCGTACTTGCCAGGCGGAAGGGGCTTTGCCTGCTTCAAGTCGGGGGCCAATATGGGGGACCACTCTGTCCTGAAGAGCCAGTTGAGAGTCGCGGTCGGAGCCATGGAAACCTCGAAATTTCCAGCCTCATCGCAGGTAGCGTAGGCAAGGCCGACATCCTCACCTTTTTTTACCCCCTTCATCTCCACCCCCGGGGGCACAACCATCTCCACCACCACCATCTCCTTGGCCCCGAAGCCAGAACCATTGAACTTTATGGGATTCTTGAGGAGGCCCGGTTCTATCACCACCTTTTCCGGTGTGATGAGGAGCTTACCCTCTCTTGGTGGCCCCATGGTTTGGGAAGCGCATCCCCAGACGATCAGAATCGCGGAAACCCAAAGGACTTTGTTTATCAGCCTTGATCCCATTTTGACACCTCCCCCCTTTCATAGGCCCTGTGGATCAAAACTTGTGGAGGGCCACGGCATCCGGAGCTTTCCGCCACCCTGTGATGGGGACCAGTTTGCCCCCTTGCACCCTGTAAAACTTGACCATGTCGGACCCTCTTCTGGACTGGGGTCCATAGGTGCAATTTCCGGCAAGGCCCTGTCTATGATCGCCTCCTCCGAGCTTCATGTAAGCCCTGAAGACCGCCTCTCCATCCAACTTCTCGTATCCGACCTCCTTCAAGGCTATCTTCAAAGCTGCCTCGAGATCGAGGCCCCATATCATTCCGGTGGCATAGGTGCTTCCCATCTCTTCGATGGGCCGTCCCCTGTATTTTTCCCAAATCCTCTTGGCCAAGGGGTGCTCCCTCGCCTCCTTGCCCCTCAGATAGTAGACGCATATGACTGCCCCCTCTGTGGCCTCTGGATGTGCCTTTATGCCCACAGTCTCATCCGGTCCCCAGAAGGTAGCGTCCACAAACTGGATCTTTGCCGTGAGACCCATCTTGTGGGCATCCCTTAGGATGTTGGTAGGGGTTGGATCCACGCCTCCTATTATTATGTAGTCGGCCCCAGCATTTGCGAGCCTGGTCAACCAAACCGAATGATCCAGGGTCCCAGGAGGGAAGAACTCGGGAGGCAAGAGGGTCACACCCAATTTCTCCGCGTATTCCTTGCCTCCTCGCAGGGGCTCCCGGCCATACGGGTTGTCCCAGGAGATGTACCCTATCTTGGGAAGACCACTCTTCCCCTTGGCCTTCCAATCCTCGAGTATCCAGTCTATGGTCGCGGCGAATGCATCCTGGTAGCAGGTTCCCCATGTGAAGACCCTGCCTGGTTTCGCCTGAAATTCCCCATCCCCTGGAACGAGCTGGGGGATCTTGTCCCGGTCCGTGAGGGGAGCAATTGCCTTCCCAATCCCTGTGGAAATGGCATTGACCAGGACAAGCTTGTGCTCTGTTCTGTAACGCTTGTACGCCGAAACACCTCTTGCGACATCGTAGCGGGTGTCAACCCCGAGAAACTTGATCTTGACTCCATCTACCCCCCCTCTGTCATTCAGATCCTTGAAGAAATCCTCGAGACCCGAATCCGCGGGGACATTGAGACCAGCTATTGGTCCTGTGTAGTCCGCAAGGCTGAGATAGGTGACGTATCTCTCCTGTGCTGAGGCATGAAAACCCAATGGACAAAAGACCAAGAGTGCGACTCCTAGAGCCCAAAAGCCTTTGGTTCTTCTCATCTTGTCCCTCCTTTCTTTGGGGTTCTTCCCCCAAGATCTCCCCGATAGGGGGCCTCGATTCTGGATTCGATCCCGAGAGGGGACCGTGAAACCCACTTGGCCCTAGCCATCCTTTCCGAAATGCCCCTCGGCCTCATTTGGCCTGGGAAAGGATCTCCAGGCCTGTTTCTGCCACCACATCCGAATCCATTCCCACAGCTCGAACCCTGTAAGACCCTGGCGGCAAAGGGACTGCCTTGGTCATGTCGGGCTTTCCATCCGCAGTCCAGTCCACTTGGAGAAACCAGTTGAGTATGGCCGTGGAGGCCGTCTTGCACTGGAATTCCCCTTTCTCATCCGCCTTGGCGAAGGCGATCCCCACCCAGGGTTCTTCCTGGGTCATGCCTTTGAGCTTGAGCCCCTGAGGCAGACCGAGTTCCACCGTGACGGCCTCGCCAGCCTTGAATCCTGATCCCTTGAAGGATGGTGGATCCTTGAGGAGCTCCGGGCTCACAACTATTTGCTTGGGAGAGGGATCCAAAGAGGGAACTCCTGATTGGCCCCAGGCAAAAAGCCCCTCGAAGACCAAAGGAAGCGTGCAGAATACAATCACCGCCAATGACTTCTTGGGTCTGAACGCTGGCCTCTCATTCATGGCTTCCCCCCCGTTCCATTCGTGTTTGCGTCCTCACCATTTGTGGAGGGATACTGCATCGGGGGCTGTGACCCAATCAGTGATGGGGACCAGCTTCCCCTTGACGCATCTGTAGAACCTGACCTGTTGGCTTCCACGCCTCGATGTCTTGCTGTAAGCGCACGGCCCGGTTATGCCCTCTCTGCTCATCCCCGTAAGTCTCTCGTACGACTCGTAGATCGCCTCTCTGGTGAGTTTTTCTTTGCCCACTCTCTTTATGGCATCTTTCAGAGCAGCCTCGAAATTCATCCCCCACACCAATCCAGTCCCGTACATCTCGTTCATCTTCTCCGGTGGTTCCTTCCGGTATGTGGTCCAGATGCGTTTTGTGAGGGGATGATTCTGGGCCTCGTCCCCTCTCAGGAAAAAGGACACCATCACCATTCCCTCCACTGCCTCTGGATGAGTCCCGACCCCTAGGGCTGTTGGTCCCCAGTAATCGGAGACAAACTGTATCTTCTTGGTAAGACCCATGGCAGAGGCGTCCCTCATGATGTTCGTCGGGATTGGGTCCACGGCTGCCACATATACATAGTTAGCCCCAGAGGCCTCTATCCTCGAGAGATAGACGTCGTGTTTGGGGGTGCCCATTGGGAAGAACTCGGGTGTCAGGAGCTCTATGCCGATTCTTTCAGCATACTCCTTCCCACCCCTCAGGGGCTCCTTCCCGTAAGGCGTATCCCAGGCAAGGAGAGTCACCTTCGGCTTGCCCGGCTGGCCCTTCTTCCTCCAATCTTCCAGTATCCAATCTAGGGCTGCTGCGAAGGCATCCTGATAAGTGGGCCCCCAAGTGAAGAAGTTCCCTATATGTGCCTGGAATTCCCCATCCCCCGGACAGGTTATCACCATCTTCTCCTTGCCGAGGATCTCCTTTAGCATCTTGCCCAGGGGAGTGCTCACGATGCCCATTGCCAGCACCTCTTCGTCCCTCCTGTACCTCTTGAAGGCCGAAAGGGCCCTTGCCACATCGTATCGCGTGTCCACACAGACGAACTTCACCTTCACCCCCTCGACACCCCCTCGCCCATTGAGGTCCTTGAAGTAGTCCTCCAGCCCCATTGTGCCTGGGACGTCGAGGCCAGCGACCGGGCCTGTGAGATCAGCGAGCTCCACCCATGTGACCTCCTTGGCCTGGCCCTCCAAAGGTTTCAGAGCGAGGATGAAGGTAACCCAC
>JAPWUY010000084.1 GCA_028275295.1 Thermodesulfobacteriota bacterium
ATAGATTAGGGGGATTTGTCCCATGGCATCTTCCCCGGGGCCTTTTTCCTGAAGCCCGATATCCAGCGGCCAGCGAACCTCCTAAGGGGGGTTCCGCACGCCCGCAAGGATGGCACCGGCTTGACCGAAACCTATCGCCACATGGCCATTGGCCTCTCCGGTACGGCCTTTTGGGGTAGTGATGTGCCTCGGCATACGTCGGGCCTTCCCATCCGGGCGCGGAGACCGCGCCCCTCCGAGAAAATCCGCCTCCGCGTTATGCCAGGGTTTTCCCCGTGGGGCCACCCGTGCTGGGCTAGCCCCCCGCGGAGGGGCGGGCTCCGCACGCCCGCGATGAGGGCACCGGCTTCACCGAGGCATATCCCTGCTAGGCCCCGCCCGCTCGGCTACGCATCGGGTCGGAATGAAATGCCTCGGCATGCGCACGGCCTTGCCAGGCGGACGCACAGAGTGCGTCCCTCCGAGGAAACCCCCCCTCGCGTCATCTCCGGGCTTTCCCGCAAGGCCTCTCACCCACGCTTGCCCCCTGGAGGGGCGGGCTCTGGGCGCCCGTAATGAGGGCACCGGCTTCACCGAGGGACATCCCCGCTAGGCCCCGCCCGCTCGGCTACGCATCGGGTCGGAATGAAATGCCTCGGCATGCGCACGGCCTCGCCATCCGGGCGCGGAGACCGCGCCCCTCCGAGGAAACCGCCCTGTGCGTTATCATAGGGTTTCTCCCCAAGGCGATGCTACCTTGGATCGTCCGCCCCGTGGAGGGGCGGGCTCCGCACGCCCACAACAACGGAATTGGCCTCGCCGGAGCATGTCCCCATTAAGCCACCGGGCTTTCGTTCGCCCCGGATGCTTATGTTATGCCCCGGCTCGCATCCGGCCGGTATTCACGGGCGCGGAGACCGCGCCCCTCCGAGAAAACCGCCCTGCGCGTTATCGCTGGGTTTTCCCCCAAGGCCGTCCTAGCTTGGATCGTCCACCCCGCGGAGGGGCGGGCTCCGCACGCCCGTAATGAGGGCACGGGCTTCACCGAGGCATATCCCTGCTAGGCCCCGCCCGCTCGGCTACGCATCGGGTCGGAATGAAATGCCTCGGCATGCGCACGGCCTCGCCATCCGGGCGCGGAGACCGCGCCCCTCCGAGAAAATCCGCCTCCGCGTTATGCCAGGGTTTTCCCCGTGGGGCCACCCGTGCTGGGCTAGCCCCCCGCGGAGGGGCGGGCTCTGCACGCCCGCAAAGGAAAGTTGAGCCTTGGTCCAGCACATCCCCATTAGGCCTTTGGCTTTTCCCGTACCCGATTCGGGGTAACGCTATGCCTCGGCACCCGTAATCTTGTACTATCCGGGGGCGGAGACCGCGCCCCTCCGAGAAAACCGCCCCTCGCGTCATCTCCGGGCTTTCCCGCAAGGCCTCTCACCCAGGCTTGCCCCCTGGAGGGGCGGGCTCCGCACGCTTGCAATGTCGGCATCACGCCAACCCGAATGTGGCGTTTTTTGGCCACCATGCTCTCGCCAATGAGCCGGTGACGGTGACGTGCCTCGGCTTGCGTCCGGCCCGTATTCGCGGGCGCGGAGACCGCGCCCCTCCGAGGAAACCGCCCTGCGCGTTATCATAGGGTTTCCCCCCAAGGCCATCCCAGCTTGGATGGTCCACCCCTGGGAGGGGCGGGCTCCGCACGCCCGCTAGGAAGGCTCGGGCTTGACCGAGGCATGTCTCCATTAGGCCCACGGCTGCCGCCTACTTGTCGGTGATCATGCCATACCTCGGCTTGCGTCCGGCCTTGCAACGCGGACGCGGAGACCGCGTCCCTCCGAGAAAATCACCCTTCGCATCGTTTCCAGCTCTTCCCCGCTAGGCCGTCCTAGCTTGGATGGTCCACCCCGCGGAGGGGCGGGCTCCGCACGCCCGCGGGAAAGACTCGCGCTTGACCGGAGCATGTCCCTATTAGGCCACCGGCGGTTCGTTCGCTCCTCGGTGATCATACCATACCCCCGGCTTGCGTCCGGCCCGTATTCGCGGGCGCGGAGACCGCGCCCCTCCGAGGAAACCGCCCTGTGCGTTGTCTCTGGGTTTTTCCCGCAAGGCCATCCCACCTTGGCTCGCCCCCCGCGAAGGGGCGGGCTCCGCACGCCCGCGATGAAAGCCCGGGCTTCATCGAGGCATGTCCCCCACTGGGCCACCGGCCCCAGCGGCTCGCCCAAGAGGGACCAGGAAATACCTTGGGTCCACATGCCGCCTTGAGATCCGCCCACCCAGAGGACATCTCTCCGAGAAGACAGGCTCCATTGCCTTGCTCCCGCAATCCTTGAGGGAGGCCATCCACTTTTTTTCCGGCCCCTCGGGACAATTGTTAGCCAGGACCCTTGGTAGTAATCTTTTCAATGAGATCTCCAGACTCGAGGGAAGGTCAAAAATTGGCGAGAGTCCTTCTCGTTCAGCCCTGGATACACGATTTCGCCGCATACGATTTCTGGATAAAACCCCTTGGGCTTCTGCGTCTAGGGGCGTTTCTCAGGCGACACGATGTAGAAGTATTTCTCCTGGACCTCCTCGATCCCCACCATCCAGCTCTCAAGGGCGAAAAACTGAGGAGAACGCCCCTGGACAGAGGGGCTCTTTTCAAACAGGAAATACCTAAGCCTCCCGAGCTCTCCTGGTTTCCCAGGAGATATCACAGGTACGGCATCCCCCCCTCCCTCGCCCAAGAGGAAATCAAGAAGATCCCCCCACCAGATGCAGTGCTGGTCACTTCAGGAATGACCTATTGGTATCCCGGGGTCAGGGAGACCATTTCCTTCTGTAGGAGGTTCTTCCCGGACGCACCCATAATCCTCGGAGGAATTTACGCGACACTCCTTCCCGAGCATGCTCTGGAAGTCACCGGAGCTGATCTAGTGATCCCCGGTGGCGAGCCCGTAACCATTCACAGGGAGCTTTCCCGCATTCTCCCTCTTGGCGAACCCAAGGAAGAGCCCTTTCCCCCTCCTGCGTGGGATATCGCCAGAGGTCATCGTTCCATCGCCGTCAAGACCTCAGAGGGATGCCCTTTCAGGTGCTCATATTGCGCCTCTCGTTTGCTAAGTCCGAGGCACACATTGAGGCCTGTCCAGGAAGTGGTGGAGGAGATCACCCATTCTTTGAAGTTACTTGGCGCAGAGGATGTCGCCTTTTACGACGATGCCCTTCTTTTCAACGCTGAAAGCCACATCCTCCCCATCCTGAGAGGCTTGTCTTCCCTGGGCCCCATAAGGATCCATTGTCCCAATGGACTCCACGCAAGGTACATCGACCCCGAGATGGCCAAGGAGCTGAGGCATCATGGATTCTACACCATAAGGCTAGGGCTCGAGAGCTCAAACCCCTCCTTCCACTCCCAAATGGACTCCAAGCTGACAATCGAGGAATTCCGCCTGGCCGTGGAGAGTTTGATGGAGGCAGGCTATAAAGGAAGGGACATAGGAGTCTATATACTTGCAGGCCTTCCAGGCCAGACCATAGAGGATCTGGAGAACACAGTTCGCTTTGTCCTGGATCTTGGCCTCCGGCCACATCTCGCGGAATATTCGCCCATTCCTGGAACAGATCTATGGGAGGAAGCCAAAGAGGCAAGTCCGTTTCCCATCTCCCAAGAGCCCCTCTTCCACAATAACACCCTCCTTCCTTGCAGGGGAAAAAGGCTTTCTTACGAGGAGTTCATGTCCCTCAAGGCGAAGCTTCACCGGGCCCTCGATGGGGGCCGGGGGGGTCGTCCCTAAAGTCTCACTGGGACTCCCTTCTCCGCCAAATATGCCTTGACCTCTTTTATGCTCAAGTGGCCATAATGGAATAGGCTTGCCGCCAAGGCGGCATCCGCCCCTCCATGGACGAAGACCTCCAGAAAGTGCTCGAGGGCCCCAGCTCCACTTGAGGCTATCACAGGAATGGATACCGCATCCTTCACCGCCCTGACCAGCTCCACATCGAAGCCGGATCTAGTGCCATCCCTATCTATGGAGTTGAGGAGAATCTCCCCAGCTCCCATTTCCTCCACTTTCTGGGCGAGGGTTATGGCATCCACATCCAAGAACTCTCTTCCGCCCTTTACAGAACACTGAAACCAACAATAGCTCTCGCCTTTAGGGCCAGGGATGGATGTCTGGACGCATCTGTGCTCCGTCTCCTCAGGCGAGAAGACGTATCTCCGGACTGGGTCAATGGAGACGACGCATGCCTGAGAGCCATAGAGGCGAGCTATCTCCTCTATCACAGTGGGGGTGGAAGACAGCCGGCCTCGCTTCATCTCGAGGACCGTTTCCACAGCTGAACTTCCAAGGGAGACCTTGTCAGCCCCAGCGTCGAAATAGGCCTTTGCGTCTTCCAAGGTCCTTATGCCCCCGCCTATGGTCAAGGGGAGAAACACCTGGTCCGAGACTCTCTCTATTATGGAGATGAGAGGGCTCCTCCCATGGGCTGTTCTGGTGATGTCGAGGAAGATGAGCTCGTCTGCACCCTCCTCGTCGTATTGGCGGGCCATGGCCACGGGATCACCCAAATTCCTTATCCTCCCATCCCTCCCCCTCACATTGTACTGGTGGCCCTTTGTGACAACGGGCACTCCCCTCTCATCCAATCTCACGTCGAGACAAGGAATTATCCTCCTGGTCAACATCCTCTGCCTCACCTGCCCCTGGGATCCCATTGGGACCTCTTTTATGCTACGATTCTCGTGCCTCGAGGGTCAATGGCCGAGGAGGGATGGCCTTGGCAACCCACCTCATAGTGGATGGTTACAACCTCATAGGTGAAAAGTGCGGAGGAAGGCTTCCCCCTTCCTGGGAACTAGAAGACCACAGGAAGAGCCTTCTTCGGGCCCTAAGTTGGTTCAAGAAGGTCAAAGGCCTGAGGGTAACAGTCGTTTTCGATGGAGCAGGTCCTGGGGATTCTGAGGAGTCATTTTGGGGAGTCAAGGTGGTCTATGCTGGCGGAAAGGCCAAGGCTGATGGGGCCATAGAGGCTTTCGCGAGAAAGGCGCCACATTGTGCCATAGTGGCCACATCAGACGGATCAGTGGCCAAAAGATGCAGGGAGATGGGTGCTGCGACAATTTCATCCAGGGACCTCTGGAGGAAAATTTCCTCCCTCGAATCTCCGTGGAAGATGGAGGATGAGGACGAGGAGGAGGAGGGAGTTTTCCCCAAGAGGGGGACCGAAAAAAGGGGGCCGGCCAGAAGAGCTCCTAAGAGAGAGAGGAGGGAGAGAAGGAGAATAGACAAGCTCTGAAGGAACGGAGTCCATAAGTCCGTATTCGGCTTGGACCCCCTCTCTCCTCCAGGGTGGCCGATGGAGATCCAAGGGGGCCTCGGGGCCCACCTCAGTTGCGAGGGCTCGGCAAGCCTCCAACTGAAGGCCTGAGGGTTGAAGCATGGAAGGGGAAAGATCATCGGGAATGCGGCAGAGAGAGCTTGGGCTCTTTTCCTTTGAGGAGCCTCTGGATATTTTCCCTGTGTCTCAGAACCACGAAAGAGCCCATGGCGAGAGAGAGGAGGAAGGTTGCCAGTTCCTCATGAAAGATGAGGGCAGAGGCGGGCGCTCCCAATGCTGCTCCAATGGATCCCAGGGAAACGTATCTCGTCAGTCCGACCAAGACAAGGAAGAGGATTGCGCATCCCACCAGAAGACCTGGTGCCACAGCAGCCATTACACCCGCCCCTGTAGCCACTCCTTTTCCGCCCCTGAATCCCAAGTAAAGGGGGAACAAGTGTCCTAGAAAGGACGACAGTCCCACTGCCCCTACCATGTAAGTCCCGAATCCCAAACATTGGGCGAAATAGGTGGGGGCCCAGCCCTTGAGGAAATCTCCGGCCAAGGTTAGAAGGGCTCCTCCCAATCCCGATGTCCTCATGACATTGGTGGCCCCAATGTTCCCGCTTCCCTCCTTCCTCGGATCTGGTGCCCGCAGAAGGTGGCTCACCAGGATCCCGAAGGGCACCGAACCCAAAAGATAAGCTCCAGAGAAAACCAGGATTGGCTCCACTGAAATGGACTCGCCTCCTAGGCCGATTCTCATTGACGACGCAACATCCCTATGATACATTGCCGTTGAGTGGATCAGAAGTGCACCAAGGGAATTTACGCCCTGGCTCCCCCCCCAAAAGGGTGCGAGGATGGAAGAAGTGATACCGGTGATAGTTGACAGCGTTCGCTTTGAGGCCCAGAGCTCCATGTATCGGGTGAACCTCAAGGACAGGACCACGGGAAAGGTGCTCCCCATATTCGTTGGGGCCTTCGAGGGAAACGCCATAGCAATGGCCCTAAAGGGGATCCCAACAGCCAGACCCATGACCCACGATTTGATGGCTAGTGTGATCCAGGGACTGGATGGAGAGGTCCTGAGGGTTGTCGTCACGGATCTCAGGGACAATATCTATTATGCCCTCATATACATCAGGCAGGACGGAAAAGAGCTGGCCATAGACAGCAGGCCGAGCGATGCCATAGCCTTGGCCACAAGGCTAGGCGTCCCCATCTATGTGGTCAAGAAGCTAGCCGATAAGTTCGTGGACGAACTCGAGGAGATCCTCGCCAAGACAGAGCCAGGAGAGACCGTCCACTGAGGCTCACCAACGGGGAGTAGCTCAGACTGGTAAGAGCGCTTGCTTCGGGAGCAAGAGGTCGGGCGTTCAAATCGCCTCTCCCCGATCCTCATGAACGCAAAGAGCGCTTGACCAAATTGAGACGCTCCGCCTCCAGTTGCTCCTTTCTCTTCTCGAGCTCCTTGTCTTTGAAAAGGGCAAGGCCAGCCTTGTATTCCTTCAGGGCTTCGTCGTAGCGGGAAATCCTCTTCTTGATATCCCTCTCCTGGTCTCCGAGGGCCCTGTACAGATCCCCGAGGAGCCTGTGAACCTCTGCCTTCTCCTTGGCCGAGTTGGACTTCATCATGGCCGGCACTGTCTTTAGAAGCTCCAAAGCCTTGTTGAGGTTCTTGTCATGCCAATAGGCTATGGCCAGGGTCTTCACTATCTCCGGGTCATTGGGGAAGCGGCCCTTCAACTCCTCCAGCTTCGAGATGGCGGCCTTGAAATCCTTCTTCGCTGTGAGGAGCTCGGCCCAAAGGAGCAATATGTTTCTCACCACCTCCTGCTCCTTTGGCTTGAGGGCCCAAGCTCGCTCCAGGGCCTTCAGTGCCTTGAGATCTTGACGGTCCTTGGCATAGGCATCGGCCAAGTTGAGGAGAGTCACTGGACTCTCGTCCAACTTGAGCG
>JAPWUY010000085.1 GCA_028275295.1 Thermodesulfobacteriota bacterium
TCTCCTTGGCTGTCTGAAGGGCTATGTTCAGGTCCTTCCTGTGGAGCCTCAGACGAAAGCCTGGCTCGAATGTCCTCTCTATCATTCTCTTTCCATGGACCTCTAGGATCCTGCTCTGAGCGAACCCGCCCAGCAGGGCCTCCCTGACCTTGGCTGGGTCCACCCCGCATTTCCTGGCGAGGGTGAGGGCCTCCGCCACAGCCTGAATCGTGAGGGCCACTATGATCTGATTGCAGGCCTTGGCCACTTGACCAGCCCCTGGGCCGCCTATCAGGACTATGTTCTTGCCCATGGCTTTGAGGATGGGAAGAGCCCTATCGAAGGCCTCCCTCTCTCCTCCCACCATGATGGAGAGGGTGCCCTCCTTGGCCCCTATCTCCCCCCCTGAAACAGGGGCATCCAAGGAGGAGACCCCTTTTTCCTTGAGAGCATCGTGTACCTTTATGGCTGTGGATGGCGCAACTGTGGACATGTCGATGAAGAGCATTCCCTCCCTCGTCCCCTCGATAACCCCCTTTGGACCCAGGACCACCTCCTCCACATCCGGAGAATCGGGGAGCATCGTTATCACCACATCCGTCCTCTCGGCCACCTCTTTGGGACATGTGGCTCCCTGTGCCCCCTGGGAACAGAGCTCCTCCACCGAGGCCCTGCTCCTGTTATGAACGACCAAGGTATAGCCAGCTTTCATGAGATTTTTTGCCATGGGCTTTCCCATTATCCCCAGACCAATGAAACCGATCCTCTCCATCCTTCTCCCTCCTTCCTATCATCTCTCACCCCTCGAGAATATCCTCTGAGTCCTCTCGCGGGCTTCCATCCCTTCAGTAGAGGAACATGGGCTTTCCCATAACGTGGCGCACCTTTGGTCTGTACTCCTCTATGTCATATAGCTCCCTCACATCCACCCTCTTCTGGCCTGTCGTTATGGTGCTCAAGGGAATGTCCGTGTAGATTCCCTGGTGGAGGGCGACGAGCCTGCCGTAGGTCCCCTTGATGGCCAGGCTCACAGCCATATTGGCATAGTTGACAGCGACCATTAAGTCGAGTGAGTCGGGAGCCCCGCTTCTCATGAGGTACGAGAGCTGCTGGAAGATGATCTCCTCGCCGGTGAGCTTCCTCAGGATCTCTCCTGTCTCCAACCCTATGCCCCCAAGCTTCTTGTGGCCGAAAGCATCCTCCTCTCCCCTTTGGATCATGGTACCCCCGATCATCCTCGCTCCTTCAGAGATGGTCAACATTGCGTAATTGCTGGGATTGTTCCTTTTGTCCTCCATTATCAGCCTGGCCAGCTTCTCAGGATCGAAAGGGACCTCGGATATTATTGCCCTGTCCACACCAGCCAGGTATGCGGAGATGAGGGAAGTTTCCCCACAGTATCTCCCGAAGAGCTCTATCACCGCTATCCTTTCGTGGGAGCCTGCAGATGTCCTCAATGCGTGGATGAAGTTCACGCTCCTCGTCACGGCCGTGGAGAAGCCTATGCAGTAGTCAGTTCCGAATACGTCATTGTCCATGGTCTTGGGGATGGCGATTACGGGAAAACCCTCTCTGTGGAGCCTTTCGGCGAAGCTCAAGGTGTCATCCCCGCCTATGGGGATCAAGCAGTCTATCCCCAGATGGGACAGGACCTTGAGGATATGTTCCGTGAAATCCACCTTCTCCTTCCCCTCGGAGAAGCGGTCCTTGAGGAAAGGAGGCGCCTCCTTGATCCTCACAGCTGCTGGGTTCGTCCTGGAGGTGTGGAGGTAAGTGCCACCTGTGCGGTCTATGGTCCGAACAAGGGGTTTATCGAGCCAAAGGAGGTTCTCCTGGAAGCTCTCAGGGTCATCGGGGTTGAAACACAGCAACCCGGCCCATCCCCTCCTTATACCCAGCACTCTGAGCCCCTCGTCTATCGCCCTGTAGACTATCGTCTTTATGCAGGGGTTGAGACCAGGTACGTCCCCCCCGCCAGTCAGGACACCGATCACTTTGGGCTTCATGTCCTCTTCACCTCCGAGTCCCTGGTCATTCCTTGAGAGTCTCCTCAGCCCGTTCCCCATGCAACGGTCTCGATTACGATTCTTTCCCTTTTAGCCCCCTGTCGTCAAGGAGGCCAGGGGTTGAAGAGGACCGGTCTCAAGGCTCCTGCCTGAAAAAGGCGTTGTATAAGCCCAAGAAGCGGGGTCCTGCCCTTTCCTGGGTGAGAGGAACATGTGTTTCCCGAGGACAAAGGGCCGCAGTGGCTCAATAAGAGGTCCCCAAGATGATGAGGCCCTAAAGCCGCGCACTCCAAGGAATGTCGTGGCTTCTTGGGAGAAATGTCGGAGGAGATCCTCAAAGCTGACATGCCAGAACAGTTCGGGACTCATTCTCACAGTCACCCAGAAAGGCGCCACGGTCATGCCTTCGAAACCAAAGGAGGAACGACCGTTGGAGTCCCCGATAGGTGGGCTAGGTCTTGAGGTCACGCAGCGGATGCGCTGGGTTCGCAGGGGACATTCGCGCCCTCTCAGTGAACGGGATGGGCTGGCTGCTAACCCCAGATGGGCATGGCGGTCCAGGGGGAATGGGCGCGGGGAACCTCATGCCTCCAACTTGAAAGGCCTCGGGACCAGCGATGAAGGAAAAAGCTGCTGGTTGCGAAGCCAAAGCGCATTTTTGGACTAAACAACTCAGCGGGAATTGTGGGGATGACCTGGCTCGGGCCATGATTCTTGCTTATTGGCAGCTCTTGCGGCCCTCTTGATCCGAGATGGGATCGAAATATACGGCCCGCTCGGCTGCGGTGAAGACCCCTTGGGCAATTCCTGCAACCGCCCAACTTCCTTCCGGGCTTCCCTAACTCATCCACCCTTTTTCCTAGTCGTCTCCCGAGGACCCGACAAGCTGTGCATACGTCAGCCTTCGGGCGGCAATTTGGCGCTTTAGGCCTCCGACTCGCTTCTGAGCTTTCAGCAAGCTGACGTACACTCCCGCCCCCTCCACCTCTCCCACGAAGAGCACGCCTGCGAGCGTGTCGCCCTTGAAGACCAGTTTCCGGTAATTCTCGCCCTCCCTTCTCTCAAAGACCTCGTAGCCGTTACCTTCCATTGCGACGAGGCCTGCCGCTATCACCGGCAATCCGCCTATCTCCGCAGCGCTCATGACTGGGAGGAATTCTTCGCATCGCATCTTTCCTCCAGCGATATTCGTCCCCGCCACCTTTCCCGTAGCGACCGCGGTAGTCCAAAGGGGGCTCACAATGGGTTCGTCTTCCAAGAGCCCCAGGTATTCCACCACGTCGCCTGCGGCATAGATATCGGGTTGCGATGTCTGGAGGTAAGGGTTGACCAAGATGCCCCGCCGGCAGTCAACCCCGCTGCCTTCCAAAAATCCCACGTTCGGCCTCACCCCCGTTGCCACTACCACAACTTCGGCGGGGATTTCCCCAGAGGCGAGGCGCAAGCCGGCGACCTTGCCATCGGAGCACAGGACCTGCTCCGCCCTCGCTCCCACAATGACCTCCAGGCCCGCCTTCTGGAGGCGAGACGCCACGATGGCGGCCCCGACCTGGTCGACCACGGGATAGAGGATTGTAGGGAGCCGCTCGACCAGCGTGACGGCCAGCCCCCTGCGCCGCAGCGCCTCGGCAGTTCTTACGCCCACAAGGCCGGCTCCGATCACCACTGCCTTGCTCACATCCGTGCGTTGGAGATAAGAACAGAGCCCGAGGGCGTCCTTCATGGTCCGCAAAGTGAAAACCCCTTCCGCGTCCAACCCTTTTATTTGAGGGAACGAGGGACTGCTCCCCGAGGCCACCAGGAGCTTTTCGTACCCGAGAACGTCCCCCGAGGAGAGAATAACGGTCTTGGCCGCACAGTTGACGCCCTGAACGGTCCCTTTTACCAGTTCAGCGCCAAAGTCGGCCACGGGATCTACCGTGAGAAGGATTTCCTCCATGGTCTTGGAGCCGTCTATCAAAGAGGGAAGCATGGGCCGGTAATAGAACGGCGGCTCGTCGTTCGTAACCAGAGTGACTTCCCCTTCGTACCGGTTGGCCCGCATTGCCTGAACTGCGGCCACCGCCGCTATCCCGCTTCCAATGACGACCACTCCCATCCCCTAGGCCCCCTCCGCCTCGCGCAAGACCACTTGCCTTCGTTTCTCCTTGGGCAAGGCATCCACGTCTACCAGGACAAGAGCTCTTGTGGGGCACGCCGCCACGCAGGCTGGAACGTCGAGTTCGTGGCACCGGTCGCACTTGACAGCTGTCCGCTTCCGCCTGTCCCGAATGATAACGCCGAAAGGACAGGCCATTATGCAGGACCAGCATCCGATGCATCGTTCTATCTTTCTCCTTACAAAGCCCTTCTCGTCCCGGTACAGGCACCCGGTAATGCAGGCCGCAAGACAAGGAGCATCGTCACAGTGCCTGCAAAAAACCGCCATCCGGATCTTCTCGGCCGCTTCGACAAAGATCCTCTTCTGGGGGAGGGGCTCCTCCCGTATCGCTCCGAAAAGCGTTTTGCTCCTGGAATGTTGGACGGCACAGGCTATCTCACAGCTCCGGCAACCCATGCAACGCTCCGGCCGAACATACACCTGGTCCATAGTGCCACCTCCCTTAAGCCGCCAGACCGAGAGCGCGCCGCCTCTCCTTTATAGCCGCGAGAAGCGCTTGCGCGGCCTTCAGCGGGTCGCTCTCCGCGATGAAATAACCGCCAAACAACTCCTTTATTCCGGCCGTCAGAGTCCCTGCCACAAGCCTGCTTCCGTGGATCGGTGGCACAACACCCACATGGGTGGGAATGCCCAGGGCCACAGCCCACGTGCCGATTGCCACGGCCTTCTCCGTAACGGGCTCTGGTGCCGACGCGACGACGGGCAGCTTGTCCATGTCAACGCCTAGTTTTCCGGCCACCGCAACCGCTATGTCAACGGCACGAGAGTTGTCCACGCAGGAACCAAGGTGCAGCACCAGCGGTAGGGGACCACCCAAGCCAGCAACTTCTCCCACCGCCTCAAGGACTCCTTTGAGGCCGGGTCCTGCGTATTCTTCCGTGGCCTCTGGCCGCATGAGACCGTGGCGGGCGAAAGTTCCCGCCGCACAGCCCGTGCACAAAATCAATACGTTGTTCCTGGCGAGTTCCCTCACCATGGCGAGGTAGTTGGCGTCTTGGGTCACCTTGACGGTATTGCAGCCGGCAAACAGACAGACCCCCGCAATGTTGCCGGAGACAATGTTGTCCAGGAGGGGCTTAAGTGGATCCTCCCCACTGACTCGGGCCAAGGCACCGACAATGGCCTCCGCCGAGAACCCGGCCACCGCGGAGTAGGACACGTCCGGGATGTTTACCCTCGCCGGGTCCCTCCGGTGGAAGGCTTCTATCGCTGCCTCCACGATCCGCCGCGCTGTCTCCTTTGCGCTGGCCTCGTCGAATTGGAAGTGTTGGGCCCCCGCTATTTTGGCTATTGGCATGGTGGTGATGAGCTTGGAGTGGTAACACTCGGCCACGGAGGCCAGGGAAGGCATGACGCACTGGTAGTCCACTACCATGGCATCCACAGCGCCCGTGAGGATCGCTGTCTCCTGGGACACAGAGCTTGTGGCCAGTGGAACTCCATGGCGCATCAATACCTCGTTGCCTGTGCAGCAGATTCCAACGAGGTTGATCCCTCCGGACGCCCCCGCCGCCCTTGCCCTGTCCAGCAGCTCCGGCTCCCTAGCCACCTGCACCATTATGTCGCTCAAAAGGGGATTGTGCCCGTGGAGGGCTATGTTCACCGCGTCCCTTTTTATGACCCCGAGATTTGCCCGGGCCGAGACCGGTCCGGGCGTGCCGAACAGAATGTCGGAGAGATCCGTGGCAATGTGGCAAGCGGTGTAATCCGCTATTGCGCACTTCACGGCGCCCAAAAGGATATTCAGCGGTTCGGCGTCAACCCCGTAGGTGGTTCGGTGCATGACCTCGGAAATGGCGCTGTCCACTCCGTAGGGGAGAACGCCGAGTTTCTTGAAGATAACGATGCGCTGCTCGGGAAGGGTTGAAAGAGTCCAGGCGAGGGGCGCCTCTCGTTCGGAAAATTCTGCAAGCGCTTTTTCCGCTACCTCTAGCGCTATAGCTTCCGGTGTCTTGTCCTCGGTCGCGACGCCGGCTTTTCTTGCTACCGCCTGGAGCTTCGCCGTATCCTTTACGAAATAATCCTTCGCTTCGCCTCTTGCAGCCCGCAACAAGGTGTGAGCGACATGCTTGGCGTGGCCAGCATGAGATGCCGCTCCCGCTGCGACCGCCCGGGCCACACCCCGTGCTACCATCACGTCAGCCGTGGCCCCGCAGACGCCGTGCTGGGGTCCGTCCCCGAAGGGGTCAATCCTGCAAGGCCCCTGAAGACAATGGCGGCAGCAGAGGCCGAGCTCGCCAAAACTGCACTGGGGTAGTTGTGCCTCATAGCGTTCCCAGGCCAGTGGGAATCTGTACCCGGCCTTCTTGACGCCGTCAATCACCACCATCACCGCGCGGTCCTTTGATTGTTCCATGGACACACCTCCACGACTTATCTTTCATCCCAAAGGGTAAGAATCGACGTGGCGCATCAAACGTCGAATTCGGGGCCGTCCTGCACCGGCCCGGCCTGAAAGACTAAGAGTATGAAAACCCCGAATGTTTTTGTGTGCGTGAAGTATATCGGTCAATGGGCGACGCTGTCAACATTTCCGTCAACCTATACCCGTCGCCGTTGTTTCCCGTGAATCGGTGCCATCCTGTCCCCTGGGTTCAACGGGTGTCGGTGGCGCTCAAGGGCCCACAATGCACCAAATCTTGTTGACTGCCCTCCAGGGAGAGGGGACGATCGGAAAGGCTCCCATCAACGCTTTTCGAGTGCGTATTCGTGAAAGCAATGTAGGGATCGCAGTGGGCGAGATGCGATGATTCTCAAACGGTCTTCCTGGTCCCCGCTGAGTAACATGGCTCCTTCGCTTCAGGCAGAGGGTGCCGCGGTCTTTGGGGCCTCGGGGTGGTGCCCGGCATGGAGGGCCAGCTTCACGAGCTCAGCACCTTTTCGGCCCTTCCTGAAGGACAGTAGTAGCTCAGGTCCATGGGTCTTCTTCCCATCGTCCCAACACCTTGGAGTTTATAAGGTCGGAAGAGGGGACCCTCCGAACTACCCTTATGGTTCTCGTTGTTCCCCGACTCGCCTCTTTTCGCTACCTGAGCCCCGTGGTGGCCAATTGTTCGTCCAAGGCTTTTCGGAGCGTGAAGATTGT
>JAPWUY010000098.1 GCA_028275295.1 Thermodesulfobacteriota bacterium
AGGGCTTCCTCCAGCACAGAAGCGGACATGAGCTTCCTCCTGATCCTCTCGTTTCTGTCCGCCAGGTAACCCGCCTCGAGGCTCTGCCTCATGGCCGAGGGAAACAGGGTCTCGAGGATCTTGACTCCATCGCCCTTGCTCCCTGTTTCCACGAGCCTGAGAGCCTCGTTCTCGAGCACGTCGAGAAGGGAACGGAATACCTCTCTGTCGGGCTCCTCCATGGCCTTGGTGAGGGCGAACTTGGTGAGAGCTTGAGCCACCCTGCCTCCTCCTTGCATGCATCTTGCGATCTCGAGAAGTTGGGGAAGGTTCTCGGCCGTGGCCTTCCTCACGCTCCATTCAGTGTGGTTGAGGCCAGCGAGAAATCTGCGCATGACCTTGATGGCATCCTGGCCTCTGCCTTCATCCAGGAGTTCCTTGGCCAGTTGAGGGGCCGCCGCGACAGCCTGCTGGGTGAGGGGACCGCCTTTGAGGAAGACGAGGAGCTTGTCATCGAGGGACAGGGGTTCCTCTTCCAAGTATCTCATGAATTCTTCGGGGGATATGCCGTAGTCTCTGAGCTTGCTTCTCAGCTCAGGCATAAGTTGTTCCAGCATGGACTTCTCCTGGACCAAGGAGCGAACGAGGCCTGTCCTCTCCCTCGGGTCCTGAATGGTCGCCATGCCATGGGCCAGTATCTCGGCCACAACATTCGGGGGGAGCATTGGCACGAGCTCCCTCAGCCAAGAGGGGAGTTGGCCCTCTTCATTGCGGGCCTCTCGAAACAAGGAGATTCTCTGGTCCACCTCCATCCCCACAATCACCTGGGCGAGCCTCTCCTTGAACTGCTCCCATGCCTCTGGCCTTTCGGAAAGGAGATCCTCCATGAGGGTGAGGAGCCTTCGGGAAGCCAAGGTGGCCCTCTCTCGGAGCTCCTCCTCGGTCATTCCCTCACCGGAGATGATCTCGCTGAAGGCCCTCGGACTGGAAAGAAGGTACTCGGCCAGCGCATCCCTGTAACCTTGGGGGACGGATCCCTCGCGAAGGAACCTCCTGATGAGCGCCTGGCCTATGGATGTGTGGTCCATTGGCGTGGGGCTTATGGCGTGGACGAAGATCCTCGTCACCCCTTTGGAAGAGAGTTCCTTTTCCAGGCTTCGCTGGTCCAAGGGATGCGTTCGACGCTCGCCGAGGAGCTCAACCAGCACCAGGAGCTCCTGATTGCTGACCCCCCTGGTGAGGGTTATACCTTGGATGCCCTTTCTCATGAGCTCGGAGGCAAAGGCGGAGAGGAAGGGGCTTTGGGGAAGAGGTCTCCCCTCCACGAGCACGTGCTCCCTGGCAATCTGGATGAAGATCTGGGCCCTGGATTCGAGGGCTTCCTGGGCCACATTGGTGAGCTGCTCGAGTATCCTCTGGAATGCTGGATGGCCATGGGAGTACATGGCGAGATGCCTGCCGGCCACAGTGAGAAGCCTTATGAGCTCCTGTACGAGGGTCCATTCTTTGGGTTGAGACATGACTGTTTGCCCTCTTCCCAGAATCGGGCAAGGAAGTATAACTCTTGCAAAGCCCAAAATCAACGAAACTATTGGGAATCCCGCGACAAAAAGGGTACGAATAGGGCCTGTCGAGCCTTTCACATAGATGGATGTAAGCGGTCTTCCCGAGATCTCTGTCAATTACAGGAGAGGAAAGAAGGGCTCTCGGGGTGGGGGAGAAGAGGGTTGGGAAGAGCCGGGGAGGTCTCTCCCCCAATCCGAGAAGAGGTTCGATGGCTCGACAAAGTTAAGGAAAAACTTGAAGTTGAGAGGCCAAATTTGACAGACACAAAGGTTTCATCTATGCTAGGAATTTATCGAGGATACGGAGAGGGGATTCCATCTTGGGCTGGGATGACACCATGAAATGGACATCGATCGCGCGATTTGGTCTTGCGATCTCAATGGGATTGGCTCTGGCCTCGTGCTCCATGGATAAACCCATCCAACCTCCCAAGGGCAAGACAGCAGAGGAGCTCTACAAGCAGGGGACCTCGCAGCTCGAGCAGAAGAACTACAAGCAGGCACTCGAGAACTTTTACAAGCTCAAATACGACTTTCCATCTGAGGCCGCAGCGGTCATGGCAGACCTAAAGATAGCCGATGCCCATTATGCCAACAAGGAGTACACCGAGGCCATAGAGGCCTACGAGGAGGTCAGGAAGACACATCCCGCAAGTCCCTACATCCCATACGTCATATATATGCTGGGCATGTGCCACTATAACAAGAGCCTGAGTGTGGACAGGGATCAGACGGAGACGGAGAAGGCCCTCACGGAATTTCAGTACCTTCTCACCCACTTCTCCCACACACCTTATGCTTACGATGCCCACGAAAAGGCCCAGGAGTGCCTGAAGAAGCTATCGGATCACGAAGTCTATGTTGGGGATTTCTACTACAAGATGGGCAAATATGGGGCTGCCATCCAGAGGTACGAGGCCGCAATAGCCAAGTATCCCACAGTGCCCCTTGCCGAGGAGGTTCTCTTCAGATTGGCCGAGGCATACCAGGAGACAAAACAACCTGAGAAGGCAGCCAAGACCCTGAAAGTCCTATTGCAGCAATACCCGAAAGGTAAGTATGCTTCCAAGGCTCAGAAGCTCCTCGAGGGAGAACTGGCTCATGTGGCCTCATCGGGTGACTTGCCCAGGGAAGCAACCCCTTCTCCTCCGTCCAGGGCCCAGGAAGAGCCCAAAAGGCAGATGGAGGCCTCAGCTCCCATCTTTTTGGGAGAAAAGGAAGCGCCATCCGAGCCTGCCAAGATAAGACCTGAAGCGCCCAGAGCAGAGGAGCCGAGAAAAGAGGTCGAGCTCCAGACAGGGCCAATAGCTCAAGTCTCTTCCTCGGCCCCCCAATGGCCCCAGGGGCCCAATATGGTTAGGGAGGAAAAAAGGGAGGAGTTCGAAAGGTCCGAAGACGCCCTGAAGGACAAGGGAGACCCATCCCAGATTCAGGATTCGGGGAGGAAACCGGAACCGGATAGGGCTTCCACCCCAGAGCCATCCAAGGGAAGTGAACCTGTGAAGATGGAGGTTGGACTGGCTCCGGCTGCCCCAGAGGAATCTCCTTCGGTTGGTGGTGAGAAAAAGACAAAGGATACAAGTTCAGGGTCGGCAAAAGGGGAGGCAGTGGGATTCGGAGAGCTGAGAAGCGATAAGCCCATCAACATAACTGCCGACAGAATGGATGCCTTTCAGAAGGAGAACAGGGTGATATTCGAGGGAAATGTTGTTGTTCAACAGGAGGAGACTTTCCTCTATGCCAAGAAGATAATTGCGGACATGGCTCCCCAGAAGGAAGGCGGTGGCATAAAGAAGGTTGTGGCCTTGGAGAACGTGAGAATAACCCAGAATGACAGGGTGGCAACTTGCGACAGGGCAGAGTTCGACAATGTCACGAGGACAATCGAGCTCCATGGCAATCCCAAGATCTGGCAGGGCAAGGACTGGATTGACGGGCAGAAGGTAACGGTGCAATTGGACCAGGAGAAGATGACCGTTGTCGGGACACCTGATAAGAGGGTGTCCGCGGTCTTGCATCCCAAGCCTCAGAGGAAAGAGGACGAATCCGGGCAGAAAGCCGAGGCATCCTCTCCCGAGAGGCGGAAGATGATCGCATCTTTCGCGCCAACCGAGGTCGAATCGAAGGCCTCCAAGGGGCAAGCCAAGGCCGATAAGCCAAAGGGAAAGACCCATGAGGACAAGGGTCCGGAACCCCAGGTACATGAAAAAGGCGAGACCCCCTCGACCCCGTCCCCGGAGACTCCGAGGCCCCAGGCCCTTGCCATTTCCACAAAGGCGGTTGCAGCCGAGGAAGAGGCAGCTAGGATAGCGGCAAAGGCTCCAAGAGGCCAGGAGTCCTCCTCATACCAGGTCAAGGGGGGGGAGGCCAAGAAAGAGACCAAAGCTCAAGAGCCTGAGCCCCTGGAAAGGTTCCTGGAGAAGTGGAGGAGGGCCTGGGAGTCCAAGGACATAGAATCCTACATGTCCTTTTACTCCAAGAAGTTCAAATCCGGCTCCATGGACTGGAATGGTTGGAGGAACTACAAGGCCAATACCTTCAAGAAGACTGGCACCATAAAGGTGGTGATAGAGTCCGTCCAGTCCAGGAAGGTGGGGGAGAAGGTTCAGGTCTCATTTGTCCAGAGATATAGCGCTGACAAACACTCGGACTATGGTATCAAGGAGTTGGTGATAGTCAAAGAGGAAGGCCAATGGCGCATTGTGGCCGAAGGCTGGAGGCCCATTAAGGAGAAATCCTCTTGAAGGACGGGGGGAGACGATGAGCCATTTTCCTTGGTGGTACTTGGTTGTGGCCGCCCCAGGTGCAACGGGGCGATGGAGCCTGGTGGATCTCATAAGGGATTCGGGAACGGAAGTCTGGATGGTATTGCTAATTCTCTTGGGCTTCTCGGTTGTGTCATGGGCGGTCATAATATCCAAAATAATGCTTCTCAGGAAGACCAAGAGGGAGACAGAGGCCTTCTTCAGATCCTATGAGCAACAGCCCACCTTCTCGGCCATTTACAAGGACATAGAGGCCCAAGAGTTGCATTCCAATCCCTTCGCCGCCATATTCCTCAAGGGGTATAGGGAACTTTTGAGAATATCCGCCTCTCCCCAAGGCGCGAGGGCCCAGGAGCAGGGGGTGAGGGAGCCGGCTAGGCTGGCTGTGGAGTGGACGGGCCTGGAGAGCGTGGAGAGGGCAGTGAGGCAGGAAGGGGCCTTTCAGGTGCACAGGTACGAGAGGGCCCTAAGTTTTCTGGCCACAACGGGAAGCACAGCCCCCTTTGTGGGCCTTTTCGGGACGGTCCTGGGGATAATCCGCTCCTTTCACGAGATAGGTATGAGGGGGTCCGCTTCCCTGGCAACAGTGGCTCCTGGGATATCAGAAGCACTGGTTGCGACAGCAGCCGGCCTTGCAGCGGCAATACCGGCAGTGGTAGCGTACAACTACTTCGTCCAGAGGATCAGGGGGATCGCCTCTGAGATGGATCAGTTCATCACTGAGTTCCTGAACCTCGTACAGAGACAGCTGAGACCGTCCGTTACCCGTTCTTCTGGGGGATCAGTGGGCGAGGAGGCGAGGCGTCAATCCCTCAAGGGGTGAGGAGGAAACCACATGCCTGCTCCAACACAGCGAATCGGCACCATGATGTCGGAGATAAACGTCGTGCCCCTGGTGGATGTGGTCCTGGTCCTTTTGATAATATTCATGATAACTGCCCCCATGTTGCAGACCGGGGTCGACGTGGATCTTCCCAAGACCACGACCAAGCCAATGCCCACCGAGGAGGAAAGGGTGGTCGTGACCCTCACCAAGGAGAAGAAGATATTCGTGGACAAGTACGAGGTGCCACCGGATCAGTTGAAAGAGAGGATGAAGGCAATCCTGGAAAGGAGGGTCAACAGGGAAGTCTTCTTGCGGGCCGACCAGGCCCTCCCGTACGGAGAGGTCATGGCCTTGATGGCCACCTTGAGGGAGGCTGGTGTGGAGAAGTTGGGGATGGTGACTGAACCCCTGGAGGTGAAAAGGCATTGACTGGGGCGGGATCCTGGGGGGAAAGGGAGAGAGGAGGCCATCCATCTTGGCACTGGATGGTCCTCATCTCCTTGGCCATTCATGCAGTGGGCATTGCCCTGGTTGCAGGACTGGAGAAGTATCTCCCCAGGAGATCTCTTGAGTTGAATGCCATCTCGGTGCGGTTGGTTGGCTCTGTGCCAGGGCCTGCTCTCACCGAGAGCTCGAGCAAAGGGGCAAGGTCCTCCGAAGCCCCATCAGGGGTCAAGGTCCAGGAGGAGGCTCCCAAGGCCTCTTCCAAGAAGGTTCCCATCCCGGTACCCCAGGCCGAGAGAAAGGCCGTCAGCATCCAGCCCACGGAGATGAAAACTCCGGAGAGATCCCAACCCACCCCCATTCCAGAGGAAAAGGGGACCCAGAAGAAGGGTGAAGGTGGCACTCAAGGCGTTTCCCCTTCTGGCTCAGGCCCAAAGGTGGCAGCGACTCAGCAAGGAGGCGGTGGAGGAGGCACTCTCAGCCCGGAAGAGGCCAGGTATTTGCAAATGCTCCAGGAAAGGATAGAGGAGAGCTGGCGGGCTTATGTGCCAGCGGGAGAAGGGGGGGTTCTGGGGGAGGTGAGAATCCAGATATCCCGCGATGGGAAAATACGGGAG
Organism: Thermodesulfobacteriota bacterium; assembly: GCA_028275295.1. Classification (GTDB taxonomy): domain Bacteria; phylum Desulfobacterota; class Desulfocorpusculales; order Desulfocorpusculum; family Desulfocorpusculum; genus JAPWUY01. The sequence goes on from JAPWUY010000098.1 coordinate 6,197, forward strand.
CTCACGTTCCTCAAGGGATCGGGAAAGAGCCATGTGGACTCTTCCATAGTCAGTGCCTTGAACAAGGTCGTCCTCCCACCACCCCCTCCTACACTGGCAGAAAGGCCCCTCATCCTGCGTTTCTGGCCCTCAGGGCCTGGAAAGAGCTGATGACATCTCCCGGGGGAGGATTGATGTGAGACGTAGATCTAGGTGGACCTCTTTTGCAGTGGGATTAGCTTTGATCCTGTCCACTGGGTTCGTGGCAGAAGCCCAGGTCGTTGTGGACATATTCGGTCCTGCGATTCCCAGATTTCCCATATGCGTTTTCCCCTTCAAGGCACAGGGCTCGGATGCGACCCAAGGCTCCCAAGAAGCCATGCGGATCCTCACTCAGGATTTGAGGATCTCAGGATTCTTCGAGGTGCTGGATCCCTCCAAGGCCCTCTCCGATCCCTTCAGGCAGGGATTCGAGCCCAAAGACGTGGACTTCGATGCCATCAAGCTACTAGGTGCTGACATAGTGGTGGGTGGAAAAATGGAATTGGAAGGGGGAGGTCTTAGGTGGGAGGCGCGGCTTTACGATCTGCCCCAGAGGAGGATGGTCTTCGGGAAGGTATACAGGGGCAGTGCCAATGATCTCGCCT
>JAPWUY010000087.1 GCA_028275295.1 Thermodesulfobacteriota bacterium
CCGCCAATGGTATTCCATTTATCTGGCTTTCACATTCAGCGTCTCGGTGGTCCTTCTTTTCGGAGCTCATATGAAGACCATGGGGACATATTACTCCCTTCCCGAGGGATACATGAAGATCCTCATGGTTCTCTTTCCCCTCGCCAATGGGTTGAGCCGGGTGATGGCTGGCGCAATATCCGACAAGTTGGGAAGGGAGAACACATTGGCCATCTTCTACACTCTTCTTGGAGGGGCCATATTGAGTCTGGCCCTGCTGGGAGATATCTCAACTCTGTTCGTCTCCATGGTGATATTGGCCTCCCTTTTGGGGGGAGCTCCTTTCGCCATCTATCCAGCGACCATAGGCGACTATTATGGCTCCAGATACGCCACAGCGAACTATGGAATCACTTACACTGCGAAGGCATGGGCTGGCCTCATCTCAGGATGGCTGAGTGGCTATCTAGTGACCAAGTTCGGCTCTTACAATGGTCCACTGCTCTTCATGGCTGGAGGTTGTCTCATCGCCGCAGTGCTCTCGAATCCATGGGTTCTAAAGCCTCCCCTCCCGAAAAGACAGGGGCATACCTGAACGGGATCATTGGATGAAGCCCATGGCCTGGGGAGTTGAGCCCCAAGCCTCCGACGGGCAACCACATAGTGAGAGTCGGGGTATGCGCAAATCCGTGAAAAGGGGGCTTTGGAGGGTGAACAGGTCCGGCCAATCATCTCCTCACCCTAGGCCCCCTAACGGATGGAGCGGGGAAAGAGTCATGCTCCTCAGAGGGACGATACCCTCCACCCACCCTTCTTCAGAAGGGGGACCAATCCCCCTTCCCTCAAGAGGTCCCTCATGAAGGGAGGGATGGGATTGAAGAAGTAGCTCTCGTCTCTGGTCAAGTTCTTTATCTCGCCTTTTTCCAGGTCAAGAGAGAGCCTGTCCCCCCTTTTCACCCTCTCGAAGGCCTCTTTACACTCTACAAGTGGCAGGCCAATATTGAATCCATTCCTGTAAAAGATCCTCGCAAAGCTCTGGGCAATTATGGCCGATATGCCCAGGGCCTTTATCACAGCAGGTGCGTGCTCCCTCGATGAACCACATCCGAAATTTCTCCCTGCCACTATCACATCTCCTGGCTCCACCTCTCGGGCGAATCCACTGTCCACATCTTCCATGCAGTGGGGAGCCAGGAGAGAGACGTCCCAAGTGGTCAAGTATCTAGCTGGAATTATAGTATCTGTGTCCACATCGTGTCCGAAAATCCAAGCCTTTCCCTCGTACTTCAATTGAGTGCCTCCTTTCACCTCTTACTTTAGAACCTCCCCAGGGTGAGCGATCCTGCCGAGCACAGCAGATGCCGCAGCGACAATGGGACTCGCCAAGTATATCTCGCTTTGGGGATGGCCCATACGGCCCAGAAAATTGCGATTTGTAGTTGAGACGCACCTCTCGCCCTTTCCCAGCACCCCCAAGTGGCCTCCGAGACATGGACCGCAAGAGGGAGGGCAGATGGTGGCCCCTGCATCGGCGAAGATCTCCAAAAGTCCCTCTTTGAGGGCTTGGAGATAGATGCGCCTTGTAGCAGGCAAAATGAGAAGCCTCACTCCAGGGGCGACCTTTCTCCCAGATAAGGCGCCCGCTGCGGCCCTCAAATCCTCCATTCTCCCATTGGTGCAGGAGCCTATTACCACCTGATCTATCCTCACCCCGGATAGCTCCTCTACTGGTCTCACATTTCCTGGGGAATGGGGAATGGCCACAACTGGACCCATGGAGGATACATCGTAGGTTCTCACCTCCTCGTATTCGGCCCCATCATCCGGAACCGGAATCTCCCAGCCTTGTGGGAGGAAAGAGGCCAAATACTCCCTGGTCTTCCCATCCACCTCGAAGATCCCAGCCTTCGCCCCTGCCTCTATGGCCATGTTGGCCATGGTCATCCGACCCTCTACCGAGAGCCTAGAGATGGTGCCCCCCGAGAACTCCAGGGCCTTGTAATTGGCCCCATCAACTCCGAGGTCGGAGATGGTCTTGAGGATGAGATCCTTTGCCGTGACCCAGGGAGACAATTCCCCCTCGTAGACGAGCTTTATGCTCGCAGGCACTTTGAGCCATGCCTTTCCCGTCACCCAAACCGCCGCGATATCCGTGCTCCCAACACCTGTGGCAAGGGCACCCAGGGCTCCGTAGGTGCAGGTGTGGCTGTCGGCCCCCAAGACGAGCTGGCCTGGAAGCACAAGGCCCCTTTCGGGAAGAAGTGCGTGGGCGATTCCATCGTTCTCGAAGTACAGGGAGATCCCCTGCTCCCTGGCGAATTCCCTGCATTCTCTCACCTGCTCGGCCGAGGCAATGTCCTTGTTGGGCGTGAAATGGTCCATGACGAGCACTATTCGGGAAGGGTCCACAACCCTCTCAGCCCCTGCCTCCCTGAAGGATCTTATGGCAATGGGCGCTGTGACGTCATTGGCCATGGTCAAGTCCACATCCACGAGGAGCAATTCCCCTGGCTCCACCCTATCCCTTCCCGAATGCCGGGCGAGAATCTTCTCAGCTAGAGTGCTTCCTCTCTTTGCCTTTCCCATGTTCACATCTCCTCTTTTATCTGAAGGGGGTATCTCTTCCTGTACTCCAGCCTGTTGAGGGCATTCACGTATGCCTTGGCACTCGCCACTAAGACATCTGGATGGGTGCCCTGCCCCACTACCTCGTGCCCATTTGCCTCCAGTCTCACCGTGACCTCTCCTTGAGCATCTGATCCTCCTGTTATGGCATTTATGGCGAACCTCTTGAGCTTTGCCTTGGTGCCAGTTATTCGAGCTATGGTCTGGAACGTGGCGTCCACTGGACCTATGCCGAAGCCAGCTCCCGCATGCTCCACCCCATCTATCTCGAGCTTGACACTGGCCGTCGGCACAGTGACACTTCCGCTCGTAACATGGAGATAGACGAGCTTGTACTTCTCGGGAACTCTGAGGACCTCGTCCTCCACTATGGCCTCCAGGTCCTCATCATATACATCCTTGTTCTTGTCGGCCAGAGCTTTGAAGCGCTGGAAAACTCGATCCAGATCCTCAGGCGTCAATTCATAGCCCAGTTTCTCGAGCCTGTCCTTCAGGGCATGTCTTCCTGAATGCTTTCCCAGCACAAGGGATGTCTGGCCCCATCCCACTGATTCGGGTGTCATGATCTCGTAAGTTCTCTTGTCCTTGAGAATCCCGTCCTGATGAATTCCCGATTCGTGGGAAAAGGCATTGGCCCCGACAATCGCTTTGTTGGGCTGCACGGGAATCCCTGTTATTCTCGAGACCATCCTGCTTGTGGGATAGAGAAGCTCTGTTCTTATCCTGGTTTCCACCCCGAACCTATCGGCCCTTGTCTTCAGGGCCATGACGACCTCTTCCAAGGCAGCATTCCCCGCTCTCTCTCCTATCCCGTTTATGGTGCACTCCACTTGTCTTGCCCCTGCAAGCACAGCAGCTAGGGAATTGGCCACGGCAAGTCCGAGATCGTTGTGGCAATGGACACTCAGAGTGGCTTTGTCTATGTTGGCCACTGAGTTCCGGATCTGCCTTATGAGCTCACCGAACTCATCTGGAGTCGCGTAGCCCACTGTATCGGGAATGTTGACGATATTAGCGCCCGCTTCTATGGCTGCCTCCAGGACCTGGAAAAGGAATGTGGGCTCGGTCCTGGATGCATCCATGGGAGAGAACTCCACGTCGTCGCACAGTTGCCTTGCGAACCTGACCATTTGAGCCGCCCAATCGAGCACCTCTTGCCTGTCTTTTCTCAGCTGATAGCGGAGATGGATATCCGAGGTCGAGAGGAACACATGGAGGCCTGGCCTCCTGGCCACCCTGACCGCATCCCATGCTCGCTCTATGTCCATCTTCTCGCACCTTGCCAGAGCGACCACCTTGGAGTCCTGAATCCTCTCGGCTATCCTCCTGACTGCCTGGAAATCTCCTTCAGAGGCCACTGGAAACCCAGCTTCTATGGAATCCACTCCAAGGCGCTCGAGCTGGAGCGCCACCTGGATCTTCTCCTCCACGTTCATTGTGGCCCCTGGAGACTGCTCTCCATCCCTCAAGGTAGTATCGAAAATTTGCACATACTCTGCCATGGTCTCCAAACCTCCTCCTAATCTTCGTCCATTGAGAGCAATTGGGCAATTCTGTCGCCCACCTCTGAGGTGGACATGCCCATTTGCCCGGCACCCATTCCCCTCAACTCCTTGACAACCGTTCTCACAGCCCGATGTATCCTGGAGGCCGCCCTTTTTTCTCCGAGATGCTCGAGCATCATGGCACCGGCAAGGATCGCCGCTATGGGATTTATGGTCCCCTTCCCAGCGTGCTTCGGAGAGGACCCGTGGATGGGCTCGAACATGGACACCTTGCCGGGATGGATGTTCCCAGATGCAGCAAGACCTAAGCCCCCCTGAAGGGCTGCCCCCAGATCGGTGATTATGTCCCCGAACATGTTGTCCGTGACTATCACATCGAACTCTTCAGGGTTCTTGACCATCCACATGCATATGGCATCCACGTGACCGTAATCTGTTTGCACATCGGGATACTCTCGGGACAATTCCGAGAACACCCTGTCCCAAAGGTCGAATATGTAAGTGAGGACGTTCTTCTTCCCGCAAAGGGTGAGCTTCTTCCTGGGCCTCGTTCTGGCGAGATCGAAGGCGTACCTGAGACACCTCTCAACGCCTCTTCTCGTCTGTATTGACTCTTGAACAGCCACCTCGAAGGGAGTGCCCTTGGCAATGGTTCCTCCAGCCCCGATATAGAGCCCTTCTGTGTTCTCCCGCACCACCACAAAGTCTATGTGCTCGGGGCCCTTGTCCTTGAGAGGGGTTTCGACTCCAGGAAGGAGCTGTACTGGCCTCAGATTTATGTAGAGATCCAGCTCGAACCTGATCCTGAGGAGGATCTCCTTTTCCAAGAGCCCTGGTTTAACATGGGGATGCCCTATGGCCCCCAAGTATATGGCATCCATCTCCCTGAGCTCTTGGAGGGCCGTCTCTGGAAGGGTCTCCCTTGTCCTGAGAAAATGCTCGCCCCCAAAGGGATACTCCACGGTCTCGAGTGGGAAGCCTTCTATCTCCGAACACCTCCTCAGGACCTTGAGGCCCTCCCTCACTACCTCCGGTCCCACACCGTCCCCTGGTATCAAAGCCACACGATATGCTCTCTCCATGATCACCTCCCCTTTCATGCGGTCGCATGCCTCATCTGGGCCAGGTCAAAGACCCAAGACATGCCTTTCCCCAAAAATCGAAGAGGCCGTTGGTTGCCCAACGGCCTCCTCAAAAATCCAAGGGCCGCGAGCAACCCCTTTGCCCGCGGCCCCACCTTTCCTACGCCATGACCCAATGGGACAGCGGGCTCTGGAGAAGGCTAAGGCCGAGAAGGAGGATCGTCTCCCTTTCAACCATTTTCCGAAGCCCTCTTGGTCCCATGCTCAATTCCCGTCTCCTCGAGTAAGAGTTTTGATAATGCTACCCTATCCCCGGACCCCAGTCAAGGCCAATGGGATCCATTCGCCCGCTCCTCACACTTCCCTTCCCAGAAGCTCACCATCGAGCCCGCCCTCTATTCTTACCCGGACCATATCCCCTTCCCTCCTCTTTCCCTGAGGGATGAGCACCTTGAGATAATTGGACGTTTTCCCCTGCATCCATCCATGGATTCTCTTGCTGGGCCCTTCCAGGAGAACCTCCACCTCCCTCCCCACAAAGCTCTCCATCCACTGAGATCTCCTCTCCCGGGACATTGCCCTCAGGAGAGAGGCCCTCCTCTTTATCTCCCCTTGGTCCACCTTTCTCTCCATGGTATACGCCTCTGTCCCCGGCCTCGGGGAAAAGGGAAACACATGCAAGTAGCTCCACGGGATGGACTCCAAGAACTCGAGGGTCTTTCGGAATTCCTTCTGGCTTTCGCCAGGGAAGCCCACGATGATGTCCGCGCCTATGGTGAGATCCGGAATCCTCTCCTTGAGCCAGAGGATCTTTTCTCGGCACTCCCTGGCTGTGTAAGGTCTCTTCATGGAGCTCAAGATTTGGTCGCTTCCGCTTTGAATGGGGATGTGTATGTGATGGCAAATCTTGGAGCTCGAGCATATGACATCCATGACCTCTTTGTCCAAGTAGTGTGGCTCTATGGAACTGAGTCTGATCCTGGGTATTGAGAAACTCTGGATCTCCTCTATCAATCGAGGGAGGCTAAAGGGAGGATCCAGATCCATCCCGTAGGCAGCAAGCTGAACACCTGTTATCACGACCTCCTTTGTGCCCGACTCCTCCATAGCCCTCAAAGTCCTCAATATGGACTCTATGGGCCTCGACCTGCTAGGCCCCCGGGCCTTGGGCACTATGCAATAGGAGCAAGCCCCGCTACAGCCATCTTGCACCTTGAGGTAAGCCCTTGTCCTTCCTGGCAACCGCACCAGGCCTTCACCCCACAATAGTTCCTCTTCCCTCAACTCGATGGGAGCCTCGCTCCTCTGGCACAGATGGGCCACGTGTTCTATGAGCTCTCCTCTTTTGCAGTTGGGATATGCGAGATCTACCCAGGGAGATCCTTCCAGGATCTCTCCATGAGCTTGGACCTGACAGCCCGATGCGATTATCAGGGCCTGAGGGTTTCTCATCTTGAGTTTTCTCATGAGCTGAAGGTTTTGCCTCTCAGCTTCCCCGGTCACTGTACAGGTCTGAACGATTATGATGTGAGGAGAATCCCCTTCCTTCGCCCTCCTGAGCCCCAGCTTCTCGAGGGCGAGACTCAAGGAAGCAGCGTCGTGTTGGTTCACCTTGCAGCCCAGAACGTGAATCGAGAAGATCTTCTCTTCCACCTTACCCTCGCCCCTCAGGGCCAAGGTCCCTGGATCCATCCGCCTCCCAGAACTTCCTCCCCCGAGTAGAGGACCACTGCCTGACCTGGGGTAACAGAGGGCTGGGGTTCCTGGAAAAGGACTCGCACCCTCTTCTCGGAGATTACCTCCACAGTGGCCTCTGCCTCCTTGTGCCTGTACCTTATGCGCGCCTTTACAGAGAACTTGCTTCCCGGTGGTTCTCCCTTGACCCAACAGAAGTCCTTGGCCTCAAGCCCCATGGAGTTCACCCTCGATCTGGGCCCCACGACTATCTTTCTCTCTTTCGGGATCACCCTCAGGAC
>JAPWUY010000088.1 GCA_028275295.1 Thermodesulfobacteriota bacterium
GGGAATATCCCGAGGACGAATAGCGCTTCCAAGCCCCACGGCTCATCCCATGGAGGCTCAGGATTCGAATGAGCTCAGCCCATTCGTCCCTTTCGGTTGTCACCATTCCACCCTCTCCCGTCACTAAGTTCTTGGTCACGTAGAAGCTGAATGCCGCACCGTCCCCCAGACAACCGACCTTCTTCCCCTTGTACCAAGCCTCCACAGCGTGGGCCGCATCCTCTATGAGAATGAACCCATACTTTTCCTTCAGCTTCCATATGGGCTCCATGTCGCATGGTCTTCCGGCCAGGTGAACCACTATTACGGCTTTCACCTTTTCGTGCTTTTTCTCGAGCACTTTTTCCACCTGTTGCGGATCCAAATTCATGCTTTTCGGGTCCACATCGGCGAAGACTGGTCTTGCTCCCACATGAAAGATCACATTGGCAGTTGCAGCGAAGGTTATAGGTGTGGTGAGAACCTCGTCTCCAGGTCCAACGCCAGCTGCAAGAAGAAGAAGATGGAGCCCTGCTGTGCAGGAGTTGAGTCCTATGGCATGCCTGGAACCGATGTAGTCTCTGAAAAGCTCCTCAAATTTTGCCACTTTCGGCCCAGTTGAAAGCCAGCCAGACCTGATGGAGTCCACTACCTCCTGTATCTCCTCCTCACCTATAGCTGGGCTTCCGAAAACTATAAAGGGCTCCTCTTCTCTCATTCCTCTGCCCTCCTTGCCAATAGGCACCATCTCCCCTTCCCACATTGGGGACCTGCCCCCTTTCTCCTATAGCCAGCAAGCCGCCGGGGGCCAGCTCTTGCCAGGGCGCTTCCTTCCCCTCGAGGATACCTCCCGATTCATCTCGTCTTCAAAAAAGGTCGTTCAATGGGAACTGGGCCCAAGGAAATTCTCCATGGACAGTATCCTTTCGTAGAACTCCGCGACATTCCCAGCCTGTTTTTCCACAGAAAAGTCCCTCAGGGCACGGGCCCTCGCCTCCTTCCCCATCCTCTCCCTGAGCTCCCTGTCCAGGGCCACCCTCTCCATAGCTGAGGCCAACTCCTCGGGTTTCTCGTCCACCAAGATCCCGGTCTTTCCTTCCTCCACGAGCTCCGGAAGCATCCCCCTTTTCGTGCACACTATGGGTTTCCCCATTGCCATGGCTTCCCTTACCGCTCTGCAAGTTCCATCGGAGCCCGGAACCAGGAACACCTTGAAGTCCATGGCCCGCAAATAATCCACGTAATCCCCTCTCCTATATCCAGTGAAGATCACCCTATGGCCTAGCCCCCTCTCCCTGACGGGCCTCACCATGAGTTCTTCCAGATGTGTGCCCCTCCCGATCACCATAAGCCTCAATTGGGGGACTCTCTTGGCCAAGATTTCCATCGCCCCTAGAACTAAATCCCAACGCCTGTGCCTTTGGACCCGGGCTACGATCCCACAGAGGATCTCGTTGGAGTTAACACCAAGCTCTCCCCTGACATCCTTTCCAGGAGCTGTGGGATCGAATCTCTCGAGGTCTATTGCGCCCTCTACCAGGAGCATCCTATGGTGAGGGAATGCGAATTTTTCCGAATCCCTCTCCATCGCCACCCGCGAAAACTCTATGATGCCATCGGTCCACCTTGCCATGAGCCACTTGTTGCCCAGGGTCCCCTTCATGGGCCGCGCCTTATGGTTGCTCCTTATGATGCGTAGGCCCATGGCCCTTGCAGCCCATCCCCCTAGGGCGTGATCGTGGCTCAGATGGCAGTGAACCAGTTGTATACCCTCCCGCTTCATGAAGGAGGGCAATGTGCAGAGGTCCTTCAGTGTCTTCATCGGATTGAGATACCTGTGGAGATAAAAATTCGTGAGCACCCTCAGCCCTCTTTTCCTGGCCTCTTCCGCCAAGGAAACAGGATACCCGTCCAAGGGGGGGCTGCAGGCGAGGATCACCTCTATCCCCAGTCTCCCCAGTGCGTGGCAGAGGTTCACTGTGGGCTCGGCTGGGCCTGTCCATCTCCAGTCGCTATAAAGGTGCAAGACCTTCATCTCTCGGTGTTTTTCCCACTCCTCAACACACCCAGGAGCTCATCTAGCTCCCTTCCTTTTGACCTAGCTCCCAAGTAGGTGGCCAAAAATCTCAGTTTCGTGAACCTCGAAACCCACCTAGGGCTCGATTGATCGAGTTGGGTCAGGTTTCTGATTACCTCCTTCACGGAGACCCTTTTCTCGAATCTCACATCCTCCAGGTCCATTAGAAAGATCTCTTCCCTTCCTTGGACCTGTCCAACCAACAAATTGCTCGCCTTGAGGTCCCTGTGAAAGACTCCCTTGTCGTGCATCTTAGCAAGGAGTTGGGCCAGCTTCAATGAAACCGGCCTCAGAGCATCCCTTTTATCCCCCATGGTGAGGAGAAGATCCCTGAGGGACTCACCCGGTACCATCTCCATGACCACACCACTGGTTGCGGCCCTGGAGAGGAGGTTGGGCTTCCACATTCCGTAGCAGGCTGGAGCTGGAAGACCTCTCGCTCTGAGCCCCCAGGCTCCCAGCCAGAATCTCTCTGCCCTCCTTCTTGATCTGAAAAGGGGAATGGTCTTCCAGGTCATCCTGGGCATGAACTCCTTGACACACAGAGGAAGGGGGCCTTCTGGCATTTGGACGATTTCGACTCTCACCCTCACTTTGGTGTCGATCTTGATGCACTGACTCCCATCCTCCTTCGCGGATCTCAGCACCTTGGCCAAAACCTCCCTGGGCACCTCCCTGGTTCTTATTATCCGAAAACCTCCCCAGTTGTATTTGTCGAAAGATGAGCTCTCGTGGAGGCATCTTTTGGTCCTGCTAATCTCGTGTGTTCGACACATCTCCTGGTGAATCCTGGTTATTTCGCGCTCCCATTGATCCACCGGATCCGGGATGGAAGCCAGATCCAGATACTCCCGAAGGAATTCCCTCCTGAGCGAGGGATCCAAGTAAGGCCCCATGGAACCCAAAAGTTGCGCGAGATTCCAGATCCTCCTCTTCTTGTCGAAATTGAATCCCACCTTCACCCTGTGGAGATCCAGAAGCCACAATTTTTGGTCGTATTCCCCAACCATCACATTGTCCCAATGGAGATCCATGTGGTGGATCCTCTTCCCATGAAGGTCTGCCAAGAATCCAGCAAGACGCCAAAGGAGGCCCTCGGAGATGGAACCTCCCTTTTCCAAAAATTCCTTCAGGGTCGACCCTCCAACTATCTCTGCAGTTGCGAGGATCCCTTCTGCTGGAAGAAAGAACTTTTTTCTCTCTGCAACGAAAAGGGGCCTTGGAGCTGGGACCTCCATCTCTAGGAGTTTCAAGGCCGTGCGACATTCCCTTTCCCACTGGGGCGATCTCACAGAATCGAGAAACCTTCTCCCAATAGCCCTTGGAAGGTAATGCTTTATGACCAAGGGGGGATTCGGGGGAATCTGCACCCTCAGTATCCTCCTCACCATGTTCTCCCTTATGAGTTGGACCCCGCTTTCCAACCCGCCAAGAAGAACGGCTCGCAGGAGGACCTCAGGCTCGAGGGAGCTACCATTTACCACTCGCCACCTCCATGGGGATCCCCCTTGACCCAAAGGTGAAGCCCGCGATCCCCCTTCTTTGACGCACTCCAAGGCCCCATCTCCTCCAGCAGAGCCCCCGGAAGGTATGCCTTTCTCGCCCGCTTGTAGGGAGAAGTTTTTCTGGTGAATCCTCGAAGGCCCCATCATTTCAGGAAGTTTCCCTCAGGCTTCCTTTTTTCCCATCTCGAAGGAGGTGTCTCTTTTTCCTTTGAGTTCCATGGACTCCCTGTAGATCTCCTCAAGCCTCCTAGAATGATCTTCCCAGGTGAGGGGCTCGACCTTCTTTCTCGCCGCTTCTCCCATCTTCTTTCTCTCAGAAGGGTCTTCCAAGGCCAGGATGTACTCCCTCATCTTTTCCGTATCCCGGGGAGTGCTGAGGATGTAGCCCGAGGACCCGTGCTCTACGAGCTGGGAGGCGCCATTTTCCATGGTCGTGATCACTGGAATACCACTTGCCATTGCCTCCAAGACCACGTTTGCACAAGGGTCATAGAAGGTGGGATGGATAAGGATGTCGGAGGCGGCCATCAGGCGCTCGAGTCCTTCCAGGGCTCCCACAAAAATGACCGGAATCGCTATCTTCCGGAGCTGGCTCGCATATCTTCGGGGCTTTCCTCTCCCTGCAACTACCAATACGTAATTGGGAGGAATCCCCCTCTCCAATGCCTCGAGTAGACACCCAAGCCCCTTTAACCTGAAGTTGTGTGCCGCGAAGAGCATCAAGATCTTCTCATTCGATATCCCGAGCTCATCTCTCATCTTGACCCTGAATCTTTCCATGTTTTGAGGATGGAATCTCACTGAATCCACGGGATTCATCACTACCTTGAGCTTTCGGGAGTTCACCGATGGGTAATGGGACCTTATTTGTCGAGCAGCCATGTCCGAGTTTGCTATTACCAAGGGAAGATCTCCTCCCCGGTATATCTTTCCCTCCAACCAAAGGTTTGCCAGAAACTTTGCGCTGGCAAGAAGGAGCAAACCTCGCCAGACTTTGCTCCACTTCGTTCCCAAGGACTCCAGTTCTGCCCTGAACCAAGCCCTCTCCGATCCCCCTCCGGGTCTATGGACGTCCACAGCCCATGTGGCCCCGAATCCCTGCACCACGTCGAATTCCTCTTTTCTCAGTCTTCCCTCCAAGGCCAGTGCCAATGACACTACCTTGAGTCCCCTCGGGAACTTCACTATAGGGACCTGATGAATCCTCGCCCCGGATGGGACCTCTTTGAAGGTGTTGGCGAATATGTGAACCTCGTGGCCTTTCTCGACCAGAATTCTGGTGAGGTTTCTCGTGTAGGTCTCCGCCCCCCCTCTTCCAGCATCGAAATGGTCAATCACCAAAGCCACCTTCATCTTCACCCCTAGGCCTCCCCCGCTCCAGCTCCCATAGCTTCAAGTACTTGGCGAACACATAGTACATGGTGGAGACCACGATCACCAGCCCCGGGATGCCGTCTCTGAAACCCTGCTTCAGTATGTATTCCTTCAGGAATCTTCCCAGGGGATGGAGAAGGGGCTTGTAAAGCCTGAATTTCGCCCCTCTCTTGTACATCTCCAGTGCCGACATATCGGAATAGCGGTCTATGGTCCTAATCTGATCCCCGAAACTCCTGTAGTTGAAGTGGAGGAGGTCGTTCTTTAGCCTGACCAATTTTCCCTCCACCACAACCTTGGCATGAGGCTCTTGTCCCGCCCAGTGGCCCGCTTCCCTTCGGAAGAGTCGCACCGACAAGTCCGGATACCACCCGCCATGCCTGATCCACCTGCCCAAATAGAAGGTGCAACGTGGGACCAAGTAGCCCCCTACCTCCTCCCGAGCCTTAGCCAGGGCCCTTTCCATCTCATCCCTCAGCGCTTCGCTCACCACTTCATCGGCATCCACCCAGAGGATCCAGTCGCCAGAGGCCCTCTCCTTGGCGAAATTCCTCTGAGATATGAATCCGGGCCATTGCCTTTGGTAGACTAGTGGTGTGTATCTCCGAGCGATCTCCAGTGTGGCATCTTGGCTGAAGGAGTCCACAACTATTATCTCGTCCACCCATTGGACGCTTTTGAGACACTCTTCCAGGGTCGAGGCATTGTTGAATGTGAGGATGGTTGCTGAGACTCTGGATCGACCCATGGGGCTCACTCACTGGTGAGGAGGAACTCTTCCGTTGCCCTCATCACGTCTTCGACGGAGATCTCCTCCAGACAGCGGTAATGTCCCAAAGGGCACTTCCTTCGCATGCAAGGGGAACATGGAGGCTTGGAAGCTAGGATTTTATGGGGTCCCAAAGGGTGAGTGAGCGATGGATCCGTGGATCCGAATATTGCCACCACTGGTACCCCTAGCGCAGCTGCCAGATGCATGGGACCCGAATCATTCGAGACCACTGTGCTACAATGTTTCATGGCTGCAGCCAGTCCCTCCAAGTCCGTTTGACCTCCCAGGTTGACCACACCTTTTCCCATCTCCACGCACATTTGACGGAGAACCGGTTCCTCGTCTCTGTTTCCCATGAGGACCACTTTCGCTCCCAGATCCCCAATGAGTCTTCGCCCCAACTCCACGAATTTGCGAGAAGGCCACCTCTTGGCAGGTCCGTAAGCAGCTCCAGGACAAATCCCCACCCAGGGGCCTTCTCCATCGTCCAAAAGGCTCCTTGCCCACCTCCACGCCTCCTCAGGCACTGCCAGTGAGTACCTGGGTGGAGTCCCTTCCCATCCCATGGCCCTAATCAACCCCAGGTAATGCTCCGAGTGGTGCTGGTTCGGACGCCTCTTTGGGACTTTCACCCGGTGGGTCAGTAGAGGACCCCTGCCCTGGGTACAGTAACCCCATCTCTCAGAAACCCCTGCCAGGCTCACCACAAGGGCCGATCTCAAGGAATTTGGGAATAGGACGGCCCTTTTTGCCCCCACTCTTCTGGCCAAGCGAACACGTTCCATCAGAGAGGCTTCCTTGGAATGCTCCCATATCCCATCGGCCAAATGGGCCATCCCGATCACCTGGCCCAGGGGCCCTGGACAGAGGACGTGCAAGTCCCCCGAACACATCTCTGCCATTGCGGCCAGGGCTGGAAGGGACATGATGGTGTCCCCCAACCAATTGGCGCCGATCACCAAGGTCCTTCCCACTCGAGAGAACCTCACTCCTCCAGGGGGGATGCCTCGTCTATGAGCATGATGGGTATGTCATCCTCAATGCGGTACACCAGCTTGCAGTGGTGACAAACAAGCTGGTTGGCTGCCTCCCTGTATTCCAGCTCGCCTGTGCAGCCTGGCTCTCTCACGCATTTGGGACAGGCTAGAATCTCGAGCAAGTCCTTGGGGAGAGACATTGTCCAACTCCTTCCCACTTGAATGAATCAGGAAGAGGCCCCCTCTGCCTCTGAATTCGCCTTTTTGCTCGCTTTTTTTCTTTTCTCGAGCCAATGGCACATCCATTGCCATTGTCTTTCCAGGCCCTCTCTCAAGTCCACTTTGGGCTCGTAGTGCAGATCCTTCCGGGAAAGGGCGAGATCCGCCATGGTGTGCATGACGTCTCCCTTTTCCCTCTTTTTCCAGACGATCCTGGGGCTCAAGCCCGTTATCTCCTCCAGGAGACGTAGAACCTCC
>JAPWUY010000089.1 GCA_028275295.1 Thermodesulfobacteriota bacterium
GGGGTGAGACTGGGGGATGGAGAGGCCGCGAGGGCCAAGGTGAGGGTCCTGAAGGTGCTCAAGGCGAACTGCTGGCTCGAGATAACCATCTCCCAGGGCAAGTACAGGGAGGTGAGGAGGATGTGCGAGGCCGTGGGGCATCCGGTCCTGGCCCTCAAGAGGACGAGGTTTGGGCCCATCTCCATAAAGGGGCTGCCCCGGGGCTCTTTCAGACATTTGACCCCAGTGGAAGTGAGAAAGCTCAAGGAACTCACTTCCTCGGCCGAGGTCCGCACCCCAGTGGAGAGAAAGGACCCCTCTTCCACCTCCGAGGAGGCCTGAAGATGGAAAAGGTGCTGGATGGCAAGGAGTTGTCTGAAAGGAATAGGAGGGTCTGTGTCCTCCCTCCCCACGTGGTGGAGAAGATAGCAGCAGGAGAGGTGGTGGAGAGGCCTTCATCGGTCCTCAAGGAACTCGTGGAGAATTCACTCGATGCTGGTGCTCGAAGAATAGTGGTGAGGGCGGAGGGAGGGGGAGTAGCTTCCTTAGAGGTGTCCGATGACGGGTGCGGCATGGAACCAGAGGATGCCCTTGAGGCCCTCAAACGCCACGCAACGAGCAAGATTAGGAGCGTGGAGGACCTCTCCCGTATCACCACCCTGGGCTTCAGGGGAGAGGCCCTATCCTCCATAGCATCGGTAAGCTGCATGGAGATTGTGACCAGGCCAAGGCACAGGGAAGAGGCCACGAGGATCCTGGTCGAAGGAGGTAGGATCCTGGAGGTGAGCCCATGGGGCGGGCCAGTGGGGACCAGGGTAAAGGTGGAGAAACTGTTCTACAATGTCCCTGCGAGGAGAAAATTCCTGAGGTCCGAGGCCACTGAGTCCCACCATCTGAGGGAGACCTTCCTCCAACTCGCCATTGTCAGGCCGGATGTGGGATTCGAGTTTCATGTCAATGAGAAGGGGGCCAAGTGGGATTTGCCCCCTAGGTCCACTTGGGACCAGAGGGTGAAGGATGTGATGGGCGAGGAAGTCTTCGAGGAGCTCTATCCCATAGGGGAGAAGGAGTATCTGGTGGAGGTGGAGGGGTTCGTGTCCCATCCCAATTTCCATCGGGGGGCAGCCTCGGATCTCAGGTTCTACGTAAATGGCAGGAATGTCCAGGACAGGGGCCTTCTGGGAGCAGTGCTCCGAGCTTACGGACAGCTTCTTCCCAGGGGCAGATATCCCGTGGGAGTGGTGCACATCAAAATGCCAGCAGGGGACCTAGACGTGAACGTCCATCCAACCAAAAGAGAGGTCAGGTTCAGGGATGGAAGGAGGGTGCAGGAACTGGTCCTCAAGTCCGTCAAGGGGATGCTGAGAAGACAGCCCTGGCTGAGATGGCCCCTCGGGGAAGAGAAGGAGATCTGGGAGAGGGATTCCTCGTCCCAGGTGTGCGAGCCCCCCTCGGAGGGAAGTCCCCTGCGGCGAGGCCCAGTCAGTGGAGGAGAACAGGGGATCCTTCCCTTGAGCATCGGATCTGGAAGTACAGGTGAGGTCCCACGGGGAGAGATCAGGTACTTGGGTCAGGTGGGTGGGACCTACCTGGTCTTCGCGAGCGAAGATGGGCTCCTCGTCATGGATCAGCACGCAGCCCACGAGAGGGTCATATTGGAGGAGCTGAGGAGTGCTCTCGACAAGGACGGAGTTCCTGGCCAAGGGCTTCTGGGAACGATACTTTTGGAACTCAGCCCGGAAGAGGAAGAGACACTGGGGGCCTTGGTGCCGATTCTGGGAAAGCTCGGGTGGAGCTTGGAGCCATTTGGAAGGGGATGCTGGAGGATCTCGAGCGCTCCTCCGTGGCTTCGAAGGGAAGAGGCAGCCGAATGCATGAAGGAGATCCTCAGGGCCGGGATCTCGGTCGAGGGACTTTTCCCTGAAGAGATATTGGCCAGGGTCGCCTGCATCGCGGCATCCAAGGCAGGAAAGGAGTTCACTCCCCAAGAAGCGGAGAGGCTTCTGAGCAGGATCAGAGGGGTTGAATCCCGGGGCCTCTGTCCCCATGGGAGGCCCACTTTTCTGCAGATAAGCATATCGGAACTCCAAAGAAGGTTCTGCAGGGGTTGAAGGCCTTGGAAGGAAGGGGTTCCCTCGTAGTTCTCTTGGGACCAACAGCCTCGGGAAAGACCGAGATATCCATCTCATGGGCGAGGCGCTTGGGGTTCGAGATCCTGAGCGCTGATTCGATGCAGGTATATCGATTCATGGACATAGGGACAGCAAAGCCTTCCCGGGAGGTGAGGGAGGAGATACCCCATCACATGATAGATGTTGTGTTCCCAGATGAGCCTTACAATGCAGCCCGCTTCCAGAGGGAGGCAGATCGAGCCATAGAGGAGATCCGCAAGAGGGGAAGGCCCGTTCTGGTCGTCGCCGGAACAGGCCTTTACCTGAGAGCCCTCACGAGGGGACTTTTCGAGGGCGTGGAGAGCGATCCCTCCATAAGGAGGACCCTGCACCAGAAGGCGAGAAAAGAGGGTGTGGGAGCCCTCTATCAGATGTTACGAGATGTGGATCCTGAAAGGGCCCAGAGGATACATCCCCACGACCTTTTTCGAATAGTGAGGGCCTTGGAGGTCTTCATGGTAAGCGGCACTCCCATGTCGGACCACCACAAAAGGCACGGCCTTGGAAAGGAACGTTACAGGACCCTCTACCTGGGGATAGAGAGGGATAGAAGGGATCTTTTCCAGAGGATAGAGAGGCGAGTGGACAGGATGATCCGCGAGGGTCTGAAGGAAGAGGTTCAACGTCTTCTGGCCATGGGCTACGACCCCGGTCTCTCTTCCATGAAGGCTATCGGCTACAAGCACATGGCCTCGCACCTCATGGGACTCACTCCTCTGGATGAAGCCGTAAGACAGATGAAGAGGGATACCAAAAGATTCGCGAGAAGGCAGCTCACCTGGTTCAAGGCAATGGATGGGGTCAAGTGGTTCAGACCGGAGGAGGCCGAGGATCTCCTGCCCCTCATAGAGGATTTCCTGGAAGGCCAGTGAACGAAATCCCAGTGAATTCCACAGGGCGCCCTCTCCTTTTCGCCCTCAACCTCACACATCCAGTTCTATGGCCCTCACCGTCTTCCTTATGGATATGAGGTAATCCCTCAACACCTCCCTGTCGTCCTTGGTCATCTCCTTGAAATTCACTCCCACATGATACACGGGATCCGCCCTCACACAAGATTTCTCGTACCAGGATACCTCCCCTATGGCCGTGATCTTTCTCCTGTTGGGTAACTCGATCTCCATGGTGAGTCTGTTTCTGAGAAGGGGAGATTCGTCGTAGGAGAGGTGCAAACCGTCCACCTTCATGGTATTGGTCTCGAAGACGAGTCCCGTGAGGGATAGGTCCTCCACCTTGGCCTCCACGCTCCTCGATATCTTCATCTCGTCTTTTCCGCTCACCACGAGGTACTTCATGTTGAGGTTGAGCCTCTCCCTGGGCCTGGCCTCGGGAGGCCCATCCCTCCTCTCACCCCTAGCCTTTCTTTTAGGAGGCTCTGCCATGGAGTGACCCCCAAAGTGAAAGCTGCTTCAAATTAAGGGAATCGCCCACATTGTGTCAAGGTGTATCGCTCCTCATGGGGGAGATCTTTTCTTTCCATGCCTTTTCCTTTATGGCTGCCGCAAGAAGGGGCACCATTATCTCGTGGTGGCCTGTTATGGCGATACCCTTCCCCCCTAGGAGGGTGGGGCGCCTCACCACATTGTTCATGGGCCTGTAATGCTGGATGAAGTCCAGGTTCACGGTGGTGATCCTTCTCAGGGGATGGCCCAGATTTCGTGCGAGACTCACGGCCTTCAGGAAAACCTCTGGGAGGATCACAGCCGATCCCACGTTCAGATAGACGCCTCCCTCCAGCATCGTCACCCTCTCGCAAAACCTCATGAAGTCCCTATAGCTCCCTTCTCCCAGAGAGGCCCCATTGGCTTGGGGGTGGAGATGATGGATGTCCGTGCCTATGGCCACATGCACAGTGACAGGCCTTTTGAGTTCCCACGCACATGCAAGGAGGCTATTTTCCACATGAGGGGCCCTGGCCTCCGAGAGCCTCTTCCCCACAGCCTCTCCCAGACCCTCCCCGAGGCCGACCCCAGTGTTTATCATCTCGTTGAGCACTGTAGCGGTCTCCTCAGCCATCCCGAAAGAGCCATCGGAGAGCCCCTCGTCCACCTCCTCGGATGTGTGCCCGGCCCAAGCGATCTCGAAGTCGTGGACCATTCCGGCCCCATTTGTGGCGAGGGCGCAAATCCATCCTTCCCGCATGAGGTCCATCACGATGGGTGAAAGGCCTACCTTTATCACGTGCGCTCCCATGGACATGATGACCATCCTGCCATTGGCCCTAGCCTCCACTATTGCCGACGCTACCTGAAGTATGTCCTGAGCTGCCAAGTACTTGGGAAGGCCTTCCAAGAACTCGGCCACTGTGGAGCCAGCCACATGAGGCCTCGCGAACCCTTCCACCTTCACCTTGCTCTTTCTTGCCTGGAGTCTGTAAGTGCGAAGGCCTGTCCTGTCCAGAGGAGACACCCCGAGACTCCCTCAATCCGAGAGCTCATCCTCTATGAGTTCGCAGAGGATGTGAATCACTGTAGTGTGCATCTCCTGGACCCTCGGTGTGGATCCATGGGGCACGTGCAATGAATGATCCAGAAGGGGATTCACCTCCTGCCCATTTCCGCCCGTGAGGCCCACTGTCACCAGGCCGATCCTTCTGGCCTCTTCCAGTCCCCTGAGAATGTTACGGGATCTTCCGCTAGTAGTTATGGCCACTGCCACATCGCCAGGTCTTCCGAGGGCGGATATCTGTCTCGCGAAGACCTCGGTGAAATCCTCGTCATTGGAGATGCTGGTCAAAATGGACGTATCAGTCGTGAGGGCCAAGGCTGCAAAAGGCCGCCTCTGTTTGAGGAATCTGTTCACGAGCTCCGCTGCCATGTGCTGGGCGTGGGCTGCGCTTCCCCCGTTTCCGAATATGAGGATCTTGTTGCCCTTTTTCAGGGCCTGGACCATCGAGTCAGTGGCTCGAATGAGCCCCTGGAAGAAAGAATCGTCCATGAGCCGCTGCCTCAACTCCATTCCCTCAGCCAGGGCTGCCCTTATCTTATCTTCCCTTTTTCCTTTCATGGCTAGGCGACCTTCCCTTTGGCGAATGCTAAATGCACAAGTGGCCTCGCGTCAAGGGAACGCGCCTCATCCGGCTTTTTCCTTCCTGGGGAGGGTTATCATCACCTCCTCTATGGTCCTGTCCGAGACCCTGTGCACCGTGAACCTCACCTCCCCGAGGACCAAGGAATCGCCCTTCGAGGGTATTCTCCTGAACGCGTCCAGGAGGAATCCACCGAGGGTCTCGTAATCCCCCTTGGGTACCGCAAGCCCCAGCTTCTCGTTCAAATCCTCTATCTCCGTCCTAGCCGAGACCAAGACCTGGTGGGAGGCCAACCATTTGAATTGGGGCTCCTCAATGTCGTATTCGTCCTGTATTTCGCCGATGATCTCCTCTATGAGATCTTCCATGGTGACGAGACCAACCGCCCCGCCGTACTCGTCCACAACCATTGCCAGGTGTTGCCCCTGGCTCTTGAGCTTCAACAATAGCTCATCCACGGGCATGCTCTCGGGCACAAAAGGAACGGGCAGAAGATAATTGGATGCTGGCTCGGACAGGTCCGATACTCCCAAGAGATCCTTGGCCCTGACCATTCCCACAACCTGATCGATTCTCTCCCTGTACACAGGTATCCTGGAATAGCCCTCCTCGTTTATGACCTCCACGACCTTCCCTATCGGGGTCCTCTCCTCCACCGCACACACCTCTATCAGGGGAATCATGATCTCTCTCACCTTCACCTCCGAGAGCTTCAAGATCCTGTCTATCATCCTCCTCTGTTCGCCTAGGTGGTCTGGAGAGACCTCAGGTGACCTTATCTTCCAAGCTATCTCCTCCCTCACGGACCAGGAGAGGGGAATGCCGTCTTCGATGCTCTCCTCCTTGGCCCTTGTACCTCGGAAGAAGGCCTCGAGTTTTGTCCAGGGGAAGGCTACCCACGCTGCCACTTGTCCAACCCAGACAAGAAGTGGCACCCATTTTCTCGGAGTCTTGGGACCGAGGAGACATTCTGGCAGAACCTCGGCCATCAACAAGTAGCCGGAGAAAAATGCCAATAGCAAAAATGGCTTCACGGAGTCATCCAATCCATGGGAGCCCATACAACCCACTGTTCCCATCAAAAGGAGAAGATCCAAGGTTGTCTGTGCCCAATGAGCCCCCCTTCTTTCCCTGTCGAGGAGTCCCGACGCCCTTCTCACCCATGAAGATCCTTTACTCTCCTCCCTCGACATGTCCTCTGGCTCCAGAAAAAGGAGGGAGGTCCTAGCTCCACTTACCAGAGCGCCCAGCAAACATGCAGCGAGAGGGAGCGCGAGGGATTTCATTTCTCCCTTTTCACCCGAACCAGTTGGATTCTCGTTGGAGTCACTTTCTCCACTTCCAGAAGGAGCTCGCCCACTTTCACCCTGTCACCCACGGAAGGGAAACGTCCCAGCCTTTCCAATACCAGGCCAGCAACGGTGTGACACTCCGATTGAGCGAGTTTGACCCCGGTTATCTCCTCGAGTTTGTGGAGGGGAAGCTTTCCGCTCACGATGTATTCGTCCTCCCCCCCTTGCTCCCACCACCTGATCTCCAGGTCGTACTCGTCGTATATCTCCCCGAAGAGCTCCTCCAGTATATCCTCCATGGTGACCAGACCCGCTACGCCTCCGAATTCATCGACGCAGAGGGCCATGTGGAGTTTCCTTCTCCTCAGCTCCCTGAGGAGCTCGCCGGCCTCCATGGTCATGGAGACGAAATAAGGGGGTCTCAAGAGCTTCTCCACAGAGATCTCCTCCTTGTGGGCAGTGGTCAAGAACTTCAGCATGTCCTTCGCAAAGAGTATGCCGAGAATGTCGTCCTTGGTCTTCCCGTAAACAGGCACCCTCGAGTAGCCCGACTCCCTCACCCGAGCCATGGCCTCCTCGAGCTTCATTGTCACGGGTAGGGAGAACATGTCAGCCCTGGCAGTCATGACCTTAGCCACCTTCCTCCCGCCAAATTCCAGCACCCTGTGGATGATCCTGTGCTCCTCCTTC
>JAPWUY010000090.1 GCA_028275295.1 Thermodesulfobacteriota bacterium
CTCCCCGTGGAGGGGCGGGCTCCGCACGCCCGCAAGGAATGGTGGCGCTTGATCGAGGCATGTGCTCTCTTGGCCATCGGCTCCTCGTCAACCATCCGGTGGAAATGGAATGGCCCGGCTTGCGTCTGGCCCGTATTCGCGGACGCGGAGACCGCGCCCCTCCGAGAAAATCGGTTTTCGCGTCATGTTGGGGCTTGCCTAGCAAGGCCTTTGTGTTTTGGCTTGGCCCTGCCCAGGAGTGGCCCGAGGGGGGCTTTGGGCTCCCCATGGAATAGCTCCATGCGGAGCATTGACTAGGAACCGGTCTTTTCCTTATGGTTTGCTGGTAAGGTCTCGCGATGGGAGGATGGATTCATGGTCGAGGTTGTCTTATTGGACTTGGGTAATGTTCTTGTCCATTTCTCCCACCTTCCCATAGCTCAGGCTTTCTCTAGATGCGCATCCGTGGAGAGGTACCGGGACCCACAGGAGGTCATCCACTACCTTTTCAAAGGGCCAGAACCAGCCGAGGATCCATTCGATGAGGGCAGGATCTCGCCGCACGAATTCTACAGAAGGGTCTCCCTCGAGATGGGCCTCAAGATCTCGTTCGGTGAGTTTTCCCTCATCTGGAACTCCATCTTCACGGAAAGGCCTGGGGCATCGGAACTCGTAGCCTCCCTCAAGGGCAGGGTCGGGCTCCACCTCCTTTCCAACACGAATGTACTCCACTTCGAGCACTGTCTCAGGCAGTTTCCCTGGCTCCATCTTTTCGATTCCTGGTTTCTGTCCTACGAGCTGGGGAGGAAGAAACCCCACCCTGAAGTATATCGAAAGGTCGTGGAAACTCTCGGCTGTTCTCCCGAGAGAATAGTCTACTTTGACGACATAGAGGAAAACCTGAGGCCCGCATCTTCATTGGGGATGAAGACGGTCTGGGTGGATCCAGGGAGATCCCTCGAGGAGTTGATGGAGCCATGGATGGCAAGGATCCTCTCCTGAGGGCAAGGGAAATTGGCCTTGTGGCCGCCCTCCTGAGGGAGTGCAGGGGGATCCTCTCTTGGTCTGGATGGAAGGAGCTGAAATCCGGAAGGAAAGGGCGTGTATTCGAACTGCGCCATGGGGAAAAGAGAATAACCCTTCTTGTGGCCGGAATGGGGGCGAAGAGGGCCAAATCCTCCGCAAAATTCCTCGTCGAGGAGTTCTGTCCGGAAGTCTTGGTCTGCGTCGGATTCTGTGGGGCCCTGGACCCCTCTCTCAGGGTAGGAGAGGTGGTGGAGGCGAGAGAACTTTTCATTTGGCGAGGGCCAGGGAGGCTCGACCCGGGGCCCAGGATTGTCGGCCCTGCCCTCCACCGCCCCCTCAAGGCAGCGACCATGGTCTCCTGCCTGGAATTCGTGGCCAAAAGGAAAGTTTCAGAGGATCTCCAGGTAAGCTCTTTCCCTGGGACAGTGGATCTGGAAAGTTCCTTCGTGGCAGAGGTGGCCTATAGAGAGGGGAAGGGCTTTTTCGCTATAAAGGCTGTGAGCGACGAAGCGGAGCTAGATCCATCGACAAGAGTGAACCATTGGGTGGACTCCGAGTTGCGTATCCGGCCTTCTAGGGTGCTTTTGAGCCTTCTCAAGAGGCCTTCTTGGCTTGCGGATGCATGGAGGCTTTTTCTTCGCTCCAAAATTGCATCCGTGAACTTGGGAGAGAGTTTGAGAGATTTGCTTTTTCCGGGCTGAGAGATCCGCAGGAATCCTCACCCGTGTCTTCGATGCCGGATCTTATAGACGGTCCAAAACAGGGCCAAAAAAAAGAAGGTCCCGGCGATGAAAGTGCTCGCAATGGCCAAGGTGAATTCTCCTATCCAGTAAGTCACAGCGAGGTTGAAGGCAATTATTCCCAGATAAAGCGCAGGCCCCCAGAGGCTCCAGATGGGGATCCCGTTCCACCACGGGCCAGTGGTCCTTTTCCCCCATTTGGCCACAAGAGACTGAAAAATCTTGGTCATAATGATGGCCACAAAGAGCCATCCCACGAAGTTGCTCATGGGAACGCCGAAGTAGGCTCCCTCTTCCCTATACCCATAGATCTTTCCCAGGAACCACTTCTCCCCTCTCAGGGCCACAGGATCCACAACCACATCCAGGAGGACCATGAGGAGACTCGCCAGTATCCAGACACTCTTTTCTCCATGAGCCCTCTTTTCCCAGTTGGATCGTCCCACAGGGGTCATGAGAAAAAGGGCTGTGGAATAACTACAGGCAGCGATGAACACATAGGAGATCGAGTCCATGAACGGCACGCCCATGATCCACAGCTCCTTGTCCCTGGTGGCCTCTATGTAATAGTAATCTCCGTATGGGAAGCCCCAATTTATGGAACAGAGCTCGGACAAGAAGGCGACCAAGTATCCCAAAGGCAAGAAGACAAAGGTGGGCTTACTGCCGAACTGCCCGGAGGCCCCCAGGAGATAGATGGCCAGGAAAACGAAAACATATGGCCTGAGGGTCAGGGTTCCCAGGAGAATTTCCATTTATTTCAGGTCAAGTTCCACAGGATCATTCGCCAGAGATCGCGGGGGTTTTTCCCCAGCTCCCTCACCACCGTTGGCTCAAAACCGCAGTGCATCATGCAGTTGGCGCAGCGAGGGTCTTCCCCTCTTACGAATCTTTCCCATGGGGTCTTATCCATCAGTTCCTTGAAGGTCTGATAGTGCCCGTCCGTTATGAGATAGCAGGGGGATTTCCATCCAGCTGGATTCCTCGTGGGGTTGCCCCAAGGGGTGCATCGAAGACGCCTCTTGCCCATGAGGAACTCCAAGTAGAGAGGGGTGCTTATGACCTTGTATTTGCGCGAAATGGCCTCTATCTCCCTGAATTTCTCAACGATCTCTTCCCTGGTCAAGAAGATCCCCTCCTCTACAGCCTCGTAATTGTAAGCTGGGGCCACGAGGAACCCATCTACTCCTTCCTTGGTCAAGAGGTGAAATAGAAAATCCAGTTTCCCCGGTTCTGTGTCTCGATAAATCGTTGTGTTGGTCGTGACCCTGAACCCCTTCCCTTTCGCCTTCCTTATCCCATCCAGGGCCCTATCGAAGGTGCCAGGAGTCCCTATTATGGAATCGTGCACTTCCCTGGGCCCGTCCAGGTGTACGTTGAAGGTGAAACGGGCGGATGGTCTGAACATCTCCAGGGATTCTCCCAGCAGCACCCCGTTGGTGCACAGATAGACATGTCTCTTTCTCCGTAGGAGCTCCTTCACCAGAGGCCCTACTTGGGAATAGAGGAGGGGTTCCCCGCCCGTCACCGTGACAACTGGAGCAGGACACTCCTGGACCGCCTCCAGACATTCCTCCAGGGCTAGCTCCTTTCCCAGAGTATCCCTGTACTCCCTTATGCGACCACACCCCGCGCATCTCAAATTGCACCTGTGGGTCGGCTCCAGCATGAGCACCAGGGGAAATCTCCTGACCCCCCTGAGGGCGTTCTTCAATAGATAAAGGGTCATGTCCCAATGTAAAAGCAGAGGAAACTTCATCTCGACTCCTGTCCCTGGGAAGGGCCTTTGGAGCTCGAGATAGCCTCGAAGAACTCCAACGCCTCCTTGAACTCTTTCAAATCCACCAGGGTGTTCTTGCAAGGGCCTTCCGGCCTCTTGTTCGGGATGCCTATGACCGGGACCCTGAGGGCAACATCCCTTATGCCACTTGCCAGATCCCTCTCGCACGCCAGGGCTATTATGAAGTCGGGCTTTTCCTTGCGGATGGCCTTTCTGGCCTCCTCGCCTCCTCCTGCGGTGGCAACGGCGTGGTTTCTTCCCTCCATCAACTTTTTTATCTCTTGACGGGTCTCGCGGCTCAAACAGCGAGGAAGGAGTATGAGGAGCTTCTTCCTGGTCCCTGCGTCAGTGTGGGAGCGACTCAATGTGTTGTTCACTTTGATGAAGGAATTGAAGACCCTGTCCCTGCTCAATCCCATTCTCCTCCCAAGCCAAACGGCCTTGGGAAGGAGCCAAAGAAGCATCCTCTCGCTCCATCCATAGGGAAGGACCCTTTTATTTGCCAGTGCCTCGAGAAGGAAGGCTAGGTAAAAGACCAAAGAGGCCAAGGTGAGCAGGAGGAACATCAACTCCAGAGGCTGGGACAGGTAAGGTGGCAGTTCCTCTACTCTGGGCTTCATCAGGTATCCTGCAAGAAGGATCAGGCCCAGAAAGATGGCGTAAACCCAGGTAGCCAGTGAAAGGAACCGAGTCTTGGGCTCCTCAACATCCTCCTCTGGCGTCCCGTCCCAGTCTTCCCACTCATCCCCGAGCTTCCTGTCGGACTCTTTTTCCCTTGGGGGGCCGGATTCCTTTGGTTTATTGGGCTCGAAGGTCATGGGCCTCCTGACTCCACATCAAGGGGCGTACCCATTGTCCCTGAACCAGGCGACACTCTCTGCCAGAGCCTGCCGCACGGGTGTTTGGGGCAATCCCAGCTCCCTTATGGCCTTGGAAGGATCGAAGAACATCTTCTTGGCTGCCATTCTAACCCCATCAAGGGGTATGGGAGGCTCCCTCCTGGTTACCCTGCTCACTCCTTCCAAGACATATGCCAAAAGCAAGATGGGCCATCTGGGAAGTCTCACTCTAGGAGCCTTTCTGCCAGAGATGGCCTCCAGAAGCCCGAATATCTCCCTCAAGGTGAGATTCTGGTTACCCAGGATGTACTTCTCGCCCTTTCTCCCCCTTTCCATGGCCAGGATGTGGCCTTCTGCCACGTCCCTCACGTGCACTATGTTGAGGCCAGTGTCCAGGTACGCTACCATTCGGCCCCTGAGGAAATCCACTATTATCCGGCCTGTGGGTGTCGGCTTTCTGTCCTTGGGTCCTATCGGGGTGCTGGGATTGACCACAACTACATCGAGACCCTCCCTAGCGGACGTCAAGGCCTCTCTCTCGGCCAGGAATTTGGATCTCTTGTAGTGGCCCACCATGTCCTCCAAGCTCACAGGGGTATCCTCTGTGCCTGGAGATCCGTCCTTTGGGATTCCCAGGGCGCCAACGGAGCTCGTGTACACGACCCTCTCCACCTTCGCTCTTCTTGCTGCCTCGAGAACGTTCTTGGTCCCCTGGACATTCGTGGCATACATGTTCTCGGGATCCGGAACCCACAGCCTGTAGTCCGCGGCTGTGTGAAAAATCACTCGGCATCCCCTGGCACACCTCTCGAGAGCTTCCAGGTCTCTCACATCTCCCAGAAAGAGCTCTACATCCTCTTTGGGCAAGAAAGACCTGGCTAAGGTTTCGTCCCTCACAAAACACCTGACCTGGAATCCCCTCTCCAGCAACACATCCAGGAGGTTCGCCCCCACAAAGCCCGTTGCCCCTGTGAGCATAACTAACATCTCACTCACCTTCTTGCCTTGTGAGCCTCCAGTATCTACCCAAGGCCATGAGGGGGAAACAGTTGCGGTAGTTGTGGTAGCGAATCATGAAATATTTGGGGAAACCCGTGCCGGTGAAATAGGGCTCCGGCCAGCTGCCATCCTCCTCTTGCTGAGCCAAAAGATACTTGATCCCCCTTTCCACCTCTGGAGAATTGACCTCTCCCGCTGCCATGAGGGCCATCAAGGCCCATGCTGTCTGGGAGGGAGTGCTGGGACCTGTACCTCTTAGCTCGGGTCTCCTGTATGTGTCGCAGGTCTCTCCCCACCCGCCATCCCAATTCTGATGGTCCTTGAGCCATCTCACGGCCTTTCTCACATAGGCTTGCCCCATATCCTCACCTATTGCGGCCAGACCGCAGAGCACGGACCAGGTTCCATAAATGTAGTTGACTCCCCACCTCCCCCACCAGCATCCATCTGGCTCCTGGACCCTCTTCAGGAACCTTATTCCAGCTCTGGCAGCCGGATGCTCCTTGGGAATACCGTAGTGGCCCATGAGCTCCAGCATTCTTCCTGTGAGGTCCGCAGTCGGTGGGTCCAGATTCGCTTCCAGATCGGCCCATGGGATCTTGTTGAGGATCTCCTTGTCGTTGTTGACGTCGAATGCCCCCCAACCCCCGTTCTTGCTCTGCATCCCCATTGCCCATTTTATTCCCCTCTGGATCCTGGGGTCCTCTCCAGGATCCCCATCGGTCCACATCCTCTTCAGGGCCATGAGGACAACGGCCGTATCGTCAACATCGGGGTACCAGTCGTTCTGGAACTCGAAGGCCCATCCCCCTGGCTCGAGCTTCGGATTTTTCACTTTCCAATCTCCATCCACCAATATCTGGCGGGAAAGGAGCCACTCTCTCGCCTTGGAAAAGGCAGGGTGATCCTTGGGAAGGCCTGAATCCAGCAGGGCTATGCAAGTGAGGGGTGTATCCCAAACGGGCGAGATGCACGACTGGAGCCTGAGGGTGTCTTTCTCCTCTATGGTGAAGCGCTCGAGCGCTTGCAGGCCTTTGACTATGACTGGATGGTCTATGGGATACCCCAAGGTCCTGAGGGCGAGGATCGAATTGACCATCGCTGGCTGTATGCCTGCCCAGTCCCCAGTTGGTTCCTGGTGACGAAGGATCCACTCCTCCACTGCCCGTATGGCCCTCTCATGGAAGGGTCTTAGGGGAAGTCCCTCCAATGCCTTGAGAACCCTGTCCAAGACATGAAAGGCCCTCTCCCAGCTGAGCCACCCCATGGGTCTAGTCAAGGGTTTACCGGACTTGAGTTCCTCCACCCCTTCTTCCGGGGGAATGGAAACGACGGGCTTCTTGTCCATGAGGATGGATATGGGGATGAGAGTCGCCCTTGCCCAACTGGAGAAGTCGTATACAGAGATGGGGAACCAGCCCGGAAGGAGAATGAGTTCCACTGGGAGAGATGGGAGCATCTTCCAAGGATACTGACCAAAAAGGGCAAGGAAGATCCTCGTGAAGACCCTGGTCGCCTCCATCCCTCCCATCTCGAGGATGAAATCCCTCGCCTTGGTCATTCTTGGTTCCTTGGGAGAGACCCCAGCCATTTTCAAAGCGAAGTAAGCCTCTGTGGTCGTGCTCACGCACCCTGGCCCCTCGTAATATATGGCCCAAGTTCCATCCTGTCTCTGTTGTTCCAGGATGTAGTTGGCCATCTTTCTCTCCTTCGAGGGGTCCTTCATGCCCAAAAAACGAAAGAGCATCAGGTACTCGGCGGTTATGGTCACGTTGGACTCCAACT
>JAPWUY010000092.1 GCA_028275295.1 Thermodesulfobacteriota bacterium
TGGGCCAGAGGTCGTGGTATGCCTCCCCCCTCAAGGCTCTCTCCAATGCCAAGTATGAGGAGTTCAGAGGGAAGTTTGGCCCGGAAAATGTCGGGATTCTCACGGGGGATAGAAAGGAAAATCCCGATGCCCCAATAATCGTGGGGACAACCGAGATCTTGAGAAACCAGCTCTACGATGCCATGGAGAGGGATCTCCACATCCCTGTCGAGCTGGTGGTACTGGATGAGGCTCATTACTTGAGCGACCCTGAAAGGGGGGTCGTGTGGGAGGAGGTGCTCATCTATTTGCCATCGAGGGTCCGGATCCTCCTTCTTTCAGCCACCATTGGGAATCCCAAGGAGATCTGCCTATGGCTCGAGAAGATAAGGGGAGAGAGGTGTCAATTGGTGAGCTCCAAGACTCGGCCCGTTCCCCTCTACCCGGTATTCGTCGGACTGGATGGCAAGGTTGGGCTTCTCCTCGGGAAAAAAGGTTTGGGAAGGGAAGCGAGAAAATATCTCCAGGAGAGGCTCTCTTCCGACGGGAGGGCGAAGACTCTGAGGCTAGAGGATATTGTCGAGGGGCTCAGGCAACTGGGCATGCTCCCCGCCATATTCTTTCTCAAAAGCAGGGCCGACTGCGACAGAGCAGTGGAATCATTCCAGGGAATTCCCAGGCCTGTCTCCGCACAGGAAGAGACCTGGGAGGCCCTGGAGCCCCTGCTCAGAGAATTCCCGGTTCTGAAAGGACATCGCCACATCAAGGCCATAATTCGACACAGGATAGCTGCCCACCACGCCGGCCACCTGCCCCAGTGGAAGCTAGTCGTGGAGAGGCTCATGAGTGGGGGTCACTTGGATGCCATCTTCTCCACCTCCACTGTAGCAGCAGGGGTGGACTTCCCAGCCAGGACCGTTGTGCTCCTCCAAAGCGATAAGTTCAACGGGAGGGAGTTCCTGCCCCTCACCGCAACGGAATTGCAACAGATGACAGGCCGTGCGGGAAGAAGGGGTAAAGACAAGGTGGGATTTGCCCTCTTCGTCCCTGGCCGGCATCAGGAGATAGACCAAGTGGCAAGGCTCCTCAAGGCCAAGCCAGAGCCCTTGAGAAGTCAAATCCAGATAAATTTCTCCATGGTGCTGAACTTATTGCTCTCTCACGGCCTCCCAGAAATAAAAGGGCTCCTCAGCCGATCCCTAGCGGCGATGCAGGGGGAGGATTCGGGGGATGATAGGAGTGGAAGCGCTAAATGGAAACACATGAGGGCTGTACTCGGGTGGAGGCCCCAATCCGTTCCCTTGGGGAAAGCCCTTCCCCGGGGAAGCGTGTTTCTCCATAAAAATGGGGCCCATTTCGTGGCCATACGCGGCTCCGAGAGAAGGGGAAGGGTTCTTCTCATGTGCCATAAGTGGGGGAAGAGGCCCAAGTTGAGGAAGGGGTCTTTGGTGCTCAGGGGGATCCATCCGGAAGATGTGGTTGAGGTTCTGCCATACAGGGTGCCTATTCCCCAGGGGGAAGAAGACCAGCTCATTGCCCAGATACTGGAGATGGAATACGCCAAGTGGGAGGGGCATGGGAGTCGAGGGGGGTTGGGCCCGGAAGGTTTAGGAGGACCTCTGGGGGCGAGGAAACGGCCTGCAAAAGAGCGCAACTTAACTCAAGAGACTGACGATCTGGAGCTCGGGCTTGGGGATGAGGACTCATCTCCCGAGGCCAGGCTGTGGATAAGTTTTTTGGAGCACCTTTGTTTCCTCAGGGAAACCGGATTCGTAAACGAGGCCAATAAGCTCACTTCCGAGGGCAGATGGGCATCCAGGCTGAGGCTCGACCATCCGCTTCTCGTGGCAGAGGCGATAAGAAAGGGAGCCCTTCAGGGAAGATCCGCCCCGGTTCTGGCTGGCCTCATGGCCTCTTTTGTCATGGACAAGGACAAGGAGGTCTATGTGCGAAGGGACGACCTCGAGGAGATGGCCTCAGCCTTCGACGAGATGGTCATGTCCATTTGGGGGATGGAAAGGCTTTTGGCCGAAAGGGGCTTCCCCACCCCGAACTTACAGTTCTGGCCTGCTGCAGCCCTGTACATATGGGCTAAGGGAGTGAGCTGGAATGAGCTCACAAAGGCAATAGCCCTAGATGAGGGGGACCTAGTCTATCTCATCGTTCGGACAGCGGATCACCTTCGCCAGCTCTGCGATCTTTGGGAGACCCATGCAGGCCTGGCGACCTCTGCGAGGCTGGCTCTCAGGAGGATCCAGAGGGAACCTGCAATCTACTGGTAGAGGGCGACACTCTTAAGGCCAGGAGTGCAGGGAGGAGATGCTCCTGGGGCCGCGCCCGTAAGGCAGGTCACTATGCCAATGGGAACTGGTCCCGAAGGCCGACCATCGGGAGAGAAGGCAGCTTGCGGTTTTTTGGGGGAATGAACCTCCTTTGGGGCACAGGTTCACCACCTTCTTACGCCCAAGGTCCCCCATAGCGGCAACCGGTACGGTAAGTGGCCAGCGGCCCAATGGGGATATTCCTCGATCGGGCCGGGGCTTTCCTTGCGGGCGTGCAGAGCCCGCCCCTCCGCGGGATTGGTCACCGGAGCTGGGATGGCCTCGGGGTGGAAGGCCCGGGGATACGCGAGGGCCGATTTTCTCGGAGGGACGCGCTCTGCGCGTCCGGATTGCAAGGCCTCACGGATGGCAAGGACTTTCATTAGCGCCGGTGGCTAGGCGAGAGGTGGGTGGTTGAATGGGAATACACGGGGAGGAGGTTAGGTCTTCCTCGCGGGCGTGCGGAGCCCGCCCCTCCGCGGGGGGCAAGCGTGGGTGAGAGGGCTTTCGGGGAAAACCCGGGGATAATGTGGAAGTCGGTTTTCTCGGAGGGGCGCGGTTTCCGCGCCCGCGGTGCGAGGCCATGCGCGTACCAGAAGATCTCATCAAGTGCCAAGGATAGGCGAAAAACGGAGTGGCCGGTCACGACACGCTTGGCTGAGACCCAATGCTGTCCTTTACGGGCCTGCAGGGCCCGCCCCCCGGGGGAAGGCCCAATGAAGAGGGTCTCAAGGGGAGGGCGCGCCAGTCCTCCGGGCCTCAGGATTCGGGCTCCTGGAAAGTAATACAGGGCTTAGGCCTTGATCCTCGCATTCATCCCAAAGATCTCTACTCAGTCCTTCTTCTCGTCCCCAGGCCCTATCAAGGGGAGAACTTTCTCCACCTGGAAGAAAACGAGGTGTCGGCCTTCCTCGTCGCCCTCATACCTGCGCCTCTTGAGAGAACGGAGGAGCTCCGTGTCCTTCTCCTCTTTTACCTTCTTTAGGTGAAGCCTCACTCCCTTCCACCCTTCCCCATCCTCCTTGAACAGGTAGGCCGCATGAGGATTGGACTGGAGATTGTGATAAGTGAGCCTCTCAGGCATTATGAAGGCTACTGTCCCATCCTCCATGACATGGGGTCTGCTGAAAATGGCCGCATTCACGTTCCCTTGAGAGTCAGCAGTCGCGATGACTCCAATGCCTTTCACCTTCTCGAAATATTCTTTGAGGTCCATCTCCGTTCCTCCTTCGAGCTTCGTTCAGCTTTCCAGGGAGTCCCTTTCGACTCCCACTAGTTTGACGCCAAAGCAAGGAGGGAGGATTCTTCCCATTGCCCCTTGGCCATATTGAGTTGCGCCCACGCAGGCCGGATCTCGGACTCCTCATCCGAGCCACCTGCTCGGCCCACAAAAGGGGGGTGTCTTTTCGGCGAGGTGCAGGCTCTTGGGAAAGCGAAGACCCAACCGCTCATCCTAGGTTTCGCAGGTCGAAAAAGGCTTCGTTCGTATCTACCCACCAAGCTGTCAAACCCGCTCCAAGAGCGGGCCCTTTTTACCGAGTGACAGTTCTTACCTAGAAGTCCGAATCCCCGCGAAAAATACCCCAACGATACTTACCAGTTCCCTTTAGGGATCTTCCTCACGAGGGTGTCGCCCCTCTGTGCGAGTTGGTCTATAAAGACGGCAACTTCTCGCACATGTTCGGGAAAATCGAAAGCCAAGAGCCTCCTTGCTTCGTCGAAATGGCCCAACTCCCTTTCGATCTCTGCCTTGAAAAGCCGATCTGAGTAATCATCTTCGTCCAGAAGTTCCCGCAGCCTTTCGAGATTTTCCCGAACTTGTCCTGACAAGGATCCCTTTGCCTCGAGATTCGCTTCGACTGTTCTGTATTGGTCATTGTGGGACCACCAGGCCGAAATTCTAAGATACTTTTCATCACGTTCGGTTCGCGCAAGACCTTTTCTGATCGCGAGGAGATATTCCTCACCGGCGAGGTGTCGGACAGGCTCCAGAGATAGCCACTCGGCTGGCGGCCCTCCCTCGAGCCACTGGCCTACCGAGCTGTCTGCAGGGTCAGCGGAGCGCACCCTGTAGCTGCCCCATTCATGAAACTCTCCCACAACTTTTGCCTCAGAGATCCAGTAGAACTCCGAACAGGCAACGCATCTTGTGATGGCCGGCAAATCCGGGGCCATGCTCGAGATCTTGCCGTCGGTCCAGGCGATTGCCCCGATCATGCTATAGGACCGGATAGTTCCCACCCTTGCCTTGTGCCCACAGTGGGGGCAAAGAATCACTCTCTCTGGCCCTGGCTCCATTTTTCACCTCCTCTGAAATCATGCGGGCACCAAAAAGGTCCACCGATGGCGCGTCTTTTTCGTCCCATTCACAGGATTAACTGGAACAAGGTAGTCTGAAGCGAACGAGCATCTTACCCCGAACCAGGGTCGCGCCTTGGGACCGACTGGTCTTTGGATGTTTGAGTAGCCCGGAGAGCCGATTTTCATCGCGCCGGCCACAAAAGATCACCTTTGGAGTTTTCCTGATCCCATTGTTGTTGGTTGTTATCTGGCTCCCTTTGCTTCTCCTACACAGATCAAAGCTCCGTCCGGTTTTAGGTGGTCTTGCCCGGACTGGCCTAGCAAGACGAGAAAAATCTCCTCCCGCTCCCCACCCACTTAATCGCTCGGTGGTCAAGACTTAAGCTCCACTACAACATCGAAGACCCCTCCGGAGTTCCCCAAAGACTCCCTTTTCGGCTAAAAGCCTGACCTGCCATTTGGCCCAAGGAGCTCCACCGGCATGGTCCCTTTTTCTCTTTGGGAGTTAGGGTGCGCGAACTTGTACCTCCTTGGAGGCGACCGCCTTGGCGCCATGGATGTCTCCAACTGTCATGGTAACTTTGTATACCCCCGGTGACTTGTATGCGTGAGCCGCGATCGGCCCTTTGGCTGTGGTTCCATCACCGAAGTCCCAGGTGATGTCAGAAGAGAGAAGCACATGGTCATCGTAAGCAAATCCCAAGTATACCCAAATGGGGCTTCCAACCACGGGGGCTTCCGGCAAAAGCACGAAGTGCGCTTCCCTCGGGGGTTCGTTGGGAGGAGTTCTTTTGGGGTTCTTGTCCGTGGATATGACGAACCTCCGGGGCGTACTGTGCACCCAATCGATGATATCGCGATATACCGAGGCCTGAGCTTCCAAGATCCGCGGGCTCAGTTTATCAGGGGTGTCCAATGGCGTGTGGTAGAAAGCATGAACCGCACCAATGCCGAAAACCGGAATCCCGGACGCGTGAAATTCCCTCATATCCGCAAGGATTTCGCCCTCCCAGTAAAAGGCTGGAAGCAGGCCATACTTGACCATCAATGCCTTGGAGAGGGAGAAAAGCAGGGGATTTGTGGTGAAAATTCCTTGTTTGTCCGGGTACCCGGTTTCCCGGATGACCCCATCGAAGTCCTCGTAGCCTTTGGCTCCCCAATGGTCGCAATCGAGGAAGAGGGCAATCTTGTCCAGGCTCTCCTTGTATCGGTCGACAAAATGTCTGTGGCCGAAGTCCCTGAACTCGTGGCCAAAGAGGGCTACAAAGATCATGTTGCGGTTTCTGGAGCTCTTGGGAGTTTTGGAGTAATACCTCGCCAATTCGATCAGGCCAGCCACCCCCGAGCAGTTATCGTTTGCCCCGGTGAACCAAGTGTCGTAGTGGCCGCCTACCACGATGATCTCGTCCACTTCACCGTTTCCAGCTAGCTCTCCCAACACATTCGTCCCTTTCCAGGACCCTGTCTCAACTTTCAGGTTCAATGTGACTTTGACGCTCTTGCCTTTGGAAAGTGAGTTGAGGAGGTGCTCGAAAGAGCTTTTGCCTATGGAGAGGCAAGGGATCGGCGCTATAGCGTTTGGGAGCCCCAGGAAGCGCCCGCTTGGAGAATCTATCAGGGTGTCACCCAGAATCACAGCACTCGCACCTTTTTTCACTGCCGTTTCGTAAGCCTGTGTGAACCTGTGGGATTCGCGAAAGTGAAGAAACCTCCTCATGGCCACGAGAACAACTTTCCCCTTCACGTCGATATCTCCAAATTCCCCGGGTGTTCCGTATCCCACATACACCAGTTCTGCCTGTATCTCACCCCCAGGAGTTCCCTGCGTATACCAAAAAGGAAAGCTCGGAATCACCTTTTGACCCTCCGGAGTTGAGATGCTCAACTTCCACTCCACAGGCCACCACCGCATCATCTCGAAAGACTCCATTCTCACATTCTCGAGACCTGCCTCCTGAAATTGTCTCATTATGAACTCGGCCGCCCTCTGGGCGCGCTCGTTCATCCTTATCCCTGAATCGAGCCCTGAGCCGGAAATCTTGGCGAGTTCCTCCACAATGGCATACATTCTATCCCCGTTAAGACTTTCTCCTTGGGGTCCCTGAGCAGCTGCTGGTTCGAGAAATGCAAACAGGAGAGCAAATACCAATGAAAAAAGTGCCTTAGGTCCGAGCCCTGCTGACATTTCCATCGCCCCCTTTCCTTTGACCTTCTTGCTATTTGGAACTTTTGCCTTTCACGGCTCATTTTGGTTGAGGTCTCTCTCGCCTGTCAACGTCCGATTCGCTCTGGATATGCCAGAGAATAAAGCTTGTGCGCGTCTCCACGGAAATCCCCAAAGGAGTATCCACCTCGGTGCTCCCCGAATTTGTTCCCGCTAACTTGTGCGTGCTTCCCCTGCCCGGTAACGGAGGTGCGGGGTCCGAATGACGCACGAAAATTGGGCTTTGGCCCATTTATTTGGCAGTCAGAGAGCTTGATGCTCGCCT